>DATMSA010000092.1:0-23437 GCA_035565675.1 Capillimicrobium sp.
CCGGCGCCGGGGAAGGTCACGTCGCTGTGGGACGCCGTGGGCCGCGACACCGGCGCGCGGCTGCGCGTGCGCGGCCCCGAGTACGCGCCGACGCTGGGCCCGCGGGCCGCCACCGAGTTCGGGTTCTGCGCCGACCGCTGAGCGCGCACGCCGCTGCGGGTGACGGACATCCCCGATGCGCGCCGGCCCGCCGGCCGGGATCGTCGCCGGCATGCATCGACTGCTCCTCCTGGCGCTGGCGCTGGCGGGGATGGCGCTCGCCGGCGCCGCCTCCGCCCAGGCCGCGTCGCTGACCTTCATCAAGGACCACGACGTCTGGATCTCCAACCCCGACGGCAGCGGCGCCGTGCGCGTGACGCGCGACGGCACCGCCAAGGAGCCCTACCGCTCCCCCACGCGCAACGCGGCCGGCACGATCGCCGCGCTCAAGGGCTTCCACGTCCACCTGCTGCGCCCCGACGGCCGCCGCATCCGCCGCTTCCTGCCCGGCGCGCTGCGTGACGGGATGGGCGCCCAGACCACCGCCGGCACCGCCTCACTGGACTTCTCGCCCGACGGCACGAAGCTCGCCTACGCGAAGGTGAGCCTCAACTGCGCGAACGTCGACTGCATGGCGCGCGGCGTCAGCGGCGTCATGAACCTGCGCGGCCGCATCCTCGCCACGCAGAAGGAGTACACCGGCGCCTTCCCGAGCTGGGTCACCGACCGGATCGTCCTCAGCCACGGCGGCTACGGCCACCAGAACATGCTGTGGAACACGCAGACCGGCGCGTGGGAGAACTGGTTCGACGACAGCGACCTCGTGGCGCCCGAGCACACGACCGACCTCGGCGACGGCGAGGTGTCGCGCGACCGCCGCGCCTACGTCGCGGTCCGCGGCTACGACGCCACGACCGCGATCGCCACCTACCACGTCAACGGCGACCTCGCCGCCCCGTCGCCCCCGCCGCCGACGTTCCTGTGCACGGCCCAGGGCCCGGTCTCCTCGCCGACGATCTCCGGCGACGGCGCGACCGCATGGTGGCAGGAGCCCGACGGCGTCTGGACGTTCCCGGTCTCCGCGGACTGCCCCGACGGCCGCCTGCTGATCCCGGGCGCGTCGGAGCCCGACTGGAGCCCGGCGGACGTGCGGCGCGGGCGCGCCGCACGCCGCGGTTGACATTCACATACCCATATCGGTATATATCGGTCCATGGCTCGCGCCGCCACCACCGCCGACGTCTTCAACGCCGTCGCCGAGCGGCGGCGTCGGGACATCCTCGACCTGCTCGCCGCCGGCGAGCGGGCGGTCGGCGACCTCGTCGACGAGCTCGGCGTCGCGCAGCCGCTCGTGTCCAAGCACCTGCGCGTCCTGCGCGACGTCGGCGCCGTCGAGGCGCGTGACGACGGCCGCCAGCGGCTCTACCGCGTCAACGGCCACGCCCTGAAGCCCATCCACGACTGGGTCGCCGGCTTCCGGGAGACGTGGGAGGAGCGCTTCGAGGCGCTCGACGACGTCCTGGAGGACCTCAGGCGACAGGAAGGAGACGGTGCCCGATGACCACCACCGGCTCGGCGCAGGTCACCCTGCCCACCGACGAGCAGATCCTCGTCGTGCGCGAGCTGGACGCGCCGCCCGCGCTCGTGTTCCGCGCGTTCACCACCCCGGAGCTGGTGCGGCGCTGGTGGGCCGGCCGCGACGTTCGTGCCGCTCGACGGCGACCGCACCCGCCTGGAGATCCTGATCGAGTGCCCCAGCCGCGAGGTGCGCGACGCGATCATCGCGTCGGGCATGGAGACCGGGCTGCAGGAGGGCCTGGACCTGCTCGAGCAGGTCGCGCAGACCCTGTCCTGACGCGGGCCGCTACGCCGCCCGGTCGAGCACCGCGACGCACTCGATGTGGGGCGTCTGCGGGAACATGTCGACCGGGCGCACGCGGCGCAGCGCGTAGCCGGCCTCGGCGAGCTGGGCGGCGTTGGGCGCCAGCGTCGTCGGGTTGCAGGACACGTAGACGATGCGCTTCGGCGCGGCCTCGATGAGCCGCCGCACGATCTTCTGCGACAGGCCGGCCCGCGGCGGGTCGACGACGATCACGTCCGGGCGCCCGGCCCGCTCGACGAGCTCGCGCATCGACGTGCGCACGTCGCCGGCGAAGAAGCGGGCGTTGCGCACGTCGTTGGCGCGGGCGCTGTTGATCGCGTCGGCCACCGCCTCCTCGACGATCTCCACGCCCCACACCTCGCCCGCGCGCGGCGCCAGCGACAGGCCGATCGTGCCGATGCCGCAGAACAGGTCGTAGACGCGCTCGAACCCGGTCAGCGCGGCGTACTCGCCCGCGACCGCGTACAGGCGCTCGGCCATCTCGGTGTTCGTCTGGAAGAACGCCTCGGGCGAGATCGCGAACGTCAGCCCGCACAGCTCCTCCTCGAGCGCGGGGACGCCGGCCAGCAGCGTGGTCTCGCCGCCGGCGGTGGTCTCGGCGAGCTGGTCGGTGCGCGTCCAGAACAGGCCCTCGCAGTGGACGGCGGCGGTGAGCGACTCGACGTCGAGCGCGTCGTCGGGCGCCTGGCCGGTGACGAGGCGCACCTGGAGCTGGCCGGTGCGCCGCCCCTCGCGCACCACGAGGTTGCGCAGCACGAGCTCGCGCTGGGGCTCGCGGTTGCGGCGCCGGTCGAGCGCGGACAGGCCCTGCGCGCGCGCCCAGTCGAGCACGGCGCGGCGGGCCGCATCGGCGCGCTCGGAGATCAGCAGGCACTCGTCCATCGGCGCGACGAGGTCCCAGCGGCCGGGCGGGTGGAAGCCGAGGTGCAGCGCGCCGTCCTCGCCGTTGCCGAACGAGAACTCGGCCTTGTTGCGGTAGCGCCACTGCTGCTCGGCGGGCACGATCGGCTCGAGCGCGAAGCCGTCGAGGCGGCCGATGCGCCGCAGCGCGTCGTCGACCTGCTCGGCCTTGATCTCGAGCTGGCGCTCGTAGGGCAGCACCTGCCACGGCGCGCCCGGGTGGTCGGCGACCGGGTCGACGCGGTCGGGCCCGGGGGTGAGCACCTCCAGGGTGCGGGCCTCGCCGTAGTGGCGCTTGCGCTTGGTGACGACCGCGCGGACGCGGTCGCCGGGGATCGCGCCGGCGACGAACAGCACGTAGCCGTCGAGGCGCCCGACGCCCTTGCCGCCGTAGGCGAGCGCGTCGATCGTCAGCTCGACCTCGGCGCGCAGATCGGGGCGCGGCGGGCGAGCGGTGGTGTCAGGGGTAGAGGCCTCCACCCCTCGGAGGCTAGAGCGCTTCAGCTCAGGCGCTGCTCGACCGCGCGCAGGACCGTCTTGCGGTTCGCGCGGCGGCGCTCGTGGTCGCGGACCCGGCGCAGCTCGTCGGGGGTCAGACCGCCGAGGCGGCGCACGATCTCGGCGGCGGTCAGCTCGTCGTAGCCGGCGATCGGCAGCGTCGACGGGGACCCCAGGCCCACGGCGCGCCGCGCCCGGTCGCCCAGCGAGCGGCCGACGAGCGCCTCGAGGTCGTGCAGCAGCTCCTCGGTCTGCCGGCGTCCCGCCTCGACCAGCGACTGCATCAGCTCCTCGGCGTCCTGGCGGGTCATGCGCCCGCGGCGGACCGCGTCGTCCATCGCCGCCTGGATGCGGTCGCTCGTCAGGAGCAGCCCCTTGGCCAGCAGCTCCAGCAGCGAGGTGGGATCGGAGTCCGTCGGGGCCGGCTTGGACTTGGGCTGGGGCATGCGCTCTCCTGTACCCGCTCGACGCCCGCGACCCTACCCGACGCGGCGCGCGGCCCGCGTCAGCCGACGAGCAGCTCCAGCAGCGCCTTCTGGGCGTGGCGGCGGTTCTCGGCCTGGTCCCAGATGCGCTGGCGCTCGCCGTACATCACCTCGGCGGTGATCTCCTCGCCCGGATGGGCCGGCAGGTCGTGCAGGGCGATCGCGCCCGGCGCGGCCAGGTCCAGCAGCGCGTCGTCGACCCGGTAGGCGGCCAGGTCGCGCCGGCGCGCCTGCGCGGTCTCCTCGTCGCCCATCGACACCCACACGTCGGTGTAGACCGCGTTTGCGCCGCGCACCGCCTCGGCCGGATCCTCGACGAGCGTGGCGCCGGCGGTCGGCTCGAGCTGGTAGCCGGGCGGCGAGGCGATCGCCACCTCCATGCCGGCGAGCGCGCCGAGGATCGCCAGCGACCGCGCGACGTTGTTGCCGTCGCCGACGTAGGCGAGCTTGAGGCCCTCGAGGCGGCCGAACGCCTCGCGCAGCGTCACGAGGTCGGCGAGCGCCTGGCACGGGTGGTGGCCGGCGGTGAGCATGTTCACCACGGGCACCGACGACCAGCGCGCGAGCTCCTCGACGAGCGCGTCGGGGCCGGTGCGGATCCCGATCGCCGCGACGTGGCGCGACAGGACGAGCGCGGTGTCGCGCGGCGACTCGCCGCGCGAGAGCTGCATCTCGTCGGGGCGCAGCACGAGCGCGTGCCCGCCCAGCTCGGCGATGCCGACCTCGAACGAGACGCGCGTGCGCGTCGACGGCTTCTGGAAGATCAGCGCGACGCTGCGGCCCTCGAGCGGGCGCGCGGCCAGCGGCGCGGCCTTCATCTCGAGCGCGCGCTCGACGAGCGCGGCGACCTCGTCGCGCGACAGCTCGGCGCCGGTGAGCAGGTGACGGGCCATGGGCAGGCGGGGAGGATACGCGGGCGTGCGCGTCCTCACCTGGAACCTCTTCCACGGCCGGGCCGTCCCCCCGGCCGGCCGCGACCTGCTCGGCGAGTTCGCCGCGGCGCTGGCCGGCTGGGACTGGGACGTCGCGCTGCTGCAGGAGGTGCCGCCGTGGTGGCCGCCGCGCCTGCCCGCCGCCGACCACGACCTCGTGCTGACCTCGCGCAACGCGCTGCTGCCGGTGCGCCGGTGGCTCGCGGAGCGGTGGCCGGACGTCCTGAAGTCCCAGGGCGGCGGCGCGAACGCGATCCTCGTGCGCGACGGCGCGATCGCGGCCCGCGCCCAGGTGCGGCTGCGCTGCCTGCCCGAGCGGCGGATGGCCCACGGCGTGCGCGTGGCCGGCACCTGGTTCGTGAACCTGCACGGGAGCGCGCACGTGCCCGCCCGCGCCGAGGCCGACCTGCGCCTCGCGGCGGCCGGCGCGCTGCGCTGGGCGGGCGACGGGCCGCTCGTGCTCGGCGGCGACGTGAACCTGCGCGCGCCCCGCCTGGACGGCTTCGCGTACGCGGGCGGCCACAGCGTCGACCACCTGTTCGCGCGCGGCCTGGAGCCCCAGGGCCTCGAGCGCCTGGACCGCGGCACGCTGTCCGATCACGTGCCGCTGGTGGCGACGTTCAGCGCGCCGTGACCGCCGCGCACGCGCCGACGCGCCGCGTCGCGCCGAGCACGGCGAGCGCGCTCAGCCCGAGCGCCGCGCCGACGAGCGACACGCCCGTCCAGCCGTCGAGCTCCCACGCCGCGGCCGCGGCCAGCGTCCCGGCGGCGCCGCCGAGGAAGTAGCTGACCATGTAGGCGGTCGTCACCCGGCCGCGCGCGTCGGGGCGCAGCGCGTAGATCGCCGACTGGTTGGAGATGTGCTGGCCCTGGATCGCGAGGTCGAACAGGACGATCCCGGCGACGAGGGCGACCAGCGACGTGCGCCCGGCGGCGAGCAGGCCCCACGACGCGACGGCGAGGACGAGGAACGCGACGAGCACGGTGCTCCCGTGGCCGCGGTCGGCCCAGCGCCCGGCGAGCGGGGCGACGAGGACGCCGGCCAGGCCGGCGAGACCGAACAGCCCGATGACGCCCTCGCCGTAGTGGTAGGGCGCGTCGCCGAGCAGCAGCGCGTTCGCCGTCCACAGCATCGAGAAGCCGGCCATCGCGATCGCCCCCAGCGCCATGCGCTGGCGCAGGACCGGCTCGGCGCGCACGAGCGAGGCGATCGAGCGCAGCGCCGCCGCGTACGGGATCCGCTCGGCCGGCTCGAGGCGCGGGAGCGCGCGGCGCAGCACGAGCGCGAGGACGAGCATGAGCGCGGCGCCGACCGCGAACACGAGACGCCAGCCGCCGAGCTCGGCGATCCCGCCGGCGACCGTGCGCGCGCCGAGCACGCCGACCAGCAGGCCGCTCATCACGATCCCGACGACCTGGCCGCGCTCCTGTGGCGCGGCCAGCAGCGACGCGAGCGGCACGACGATCTGCGCCACCGCGGCGGTGAGGCCGAGCGCGAGCAGGGCCACGAGCAGCCCGGCCATCGACGGTGCGACCGCGCACGCGGCGCCCGCCAGCGCGGTGGCGGCGAGGACGCGGACGATCAGCCGCCGGCGCTCGAGCAGGTCGGCGAGCGGCACGAGGAACGCGAGGCCGAGCACGTAGCCGGCCTGGACCGCGGTCACGAGCAGGCCCGCCGCGGCCTGCGAGGCGCCGAAGCCGTCGGCGATCTCGTTCAGCAGCGGCGTGACGTACCAGAGGTTGGCGACGGTCGCGCCGCAGGTCAGCGCGAGCAGCGCGACGAGGCGGCGCGACATCCGGGGCGCATCAGCGGTCACGCCCCTCGAAGCTAGAGCCCCCGCGGGTTTCGCCGTCTGGGCGAATACCCGCTCAAGGACCTGGCCCCCAGGGCCAGCGTCCTCATTCCCGGATGCCGAAGCCGCGGATCATCAGCAGCGCGCGCTCGCCGATCGTGCCGGACCTCGGGAGCACGCCGAGCTGGATCGCGGCGGCGTAGGCGTCGTAGAAGGCGCGCACGCGCCACAGCCGTTCGCCGTCGGGGGTCAGCTCGCAGTAGAGGACCGCGTGCAGCGCGATCGCGCGGTCGGTGGCCGGCAGGCGCGGCAGCTCGCCCCGGTGGGTGCCGGTGACGCGCACCGGCGCGGCCACGTAGCGCCCGTCGGTGAGCCGCTCGCCGGCCTTCTCGACGAACGCGTCCGGGAACGCGTGCCACAGCCGGGCGGCGTGGTCGGCGAGCGCGTCGAGGCCCTCGAGCGGGCCGCCGCTCAGCGGGTCCTCGTAGTGGACGTCGGGCGCGCAGCAGCCGGCGAACGCGCCGCGGACGCGGCCGGCGAAGGCGGCCTGGAAGGCGTCGATGAGCGCGTCGGCGTCGGCCATCAGCCGGCGGGCGCCGCCAGGTCGGCGAGCCCGTCCATGGGCGACGACGCCTGCGCGTAGCGGCGGCGCGGGATGCGCCCCGCCTCGAGCGCCAGCCGCCCGGACTCGACGGCCAGCCGGATCGCCTCGGCCATCGCGACCGGGTCCTGCGCGCGCGAGATCGCGCTGGCGCACAGCACGCCGTCGCAGCCGTGCTCCATCGCCAGCGCCGCGTCGGACGCGGTGCCGATCCCGGCGTCGAGGATCACGGGCACGCCGGCCTGCTCGCGGATCAGCGTCAGGTTGTACGGGTTGGCGATCCCCATGCCGCTGCCGATCGGCGAGCCCAGCGGCATGACCGCCGCGCAGCCCACGTCCTCGAGGCGGCGCGCGAGCACCGGGTCGTCGGTCGTGTAGGGCAGCACGACGAAGCCGTCGGCGACGAGCTCCTCGGCCGCGGCCAGCAGCTCGGGCGCGTCGGGTAGCAGCGTGCGCTCGTCGCCGATCACCTCGAGCTTGACCCAGTCGGTCTCGAACGCCTCGCGCGCGAGCCGCGCCGTGATCACCGCGTCGCGGGCGGTGAAGCAGCCGGCGGTGTTGGGCAGCAGGTCGACGCCGGCCGCGTCGAGCACGTCGACGAGCGAGCCGCGCGCGGCCGGATCGATGCGCCGCAGCGCGACCGTCACCAGCTCGGTCCCGGACGCCTCGATCGCCGCCGCGAGCAGGTCCAGCGACGGGAAGCCGCCGGTGCCGAGGATCAGGCGCGAGCGCAGCGTTCGGCCCGCGATCACGAAGTCGCTCATGGTCAGGTCATCCTCCCTGGACGGCGGTCACGATCTCCACGGTGGCGCCGTCGGGCACCGTGGTCTCCTCCCAGGCGCCGCGCCGCACGACCTCGCCGTCGATCGCGACGGCGACCCCGCGCCCGCCGGCCGGGACGCCCAGCGCGGCGACGGCCTCGGCCACCGTGAGCCCGGCGACGTCGTCGCGCGGCTCGCCGTTGACGCGCACGCTCATGCCGCGGCCCCCGCGCGATCGAAGCGACCCGGGTCGCACAGCGCGAGCAGCTCGCCGCCGGGCTCGCCGGCCAGCAGCCCGGCGACGAGGTCGGCGGTCAGCGGCGCGAGCAGGATGCCGTCGCGGCCGTGGCCCGAGGCGACGACCACGCCGTCGACCTCGCCGATCAGCGGAAGCGTGTCGGGCGAGGCGGGACGCAGCCCGGCCAGCGTCTCCTCGACAACCAGCTCGGTGATGCCGGGCACCAGCTCGAACGCGTCGCGCAGCAGCTCGTACACGCCGCCGGCGGTGACGTCGGTGTCGAAGCCGCGCTCCTCCATCGTCGCGCCGAGCACGTAGCGGCCGTCGGCGCGCGGCACGAGGTAGACGTGGGAGAAGCGCAGGGTGTGGGTGACCAGGCCGGGACCGGCGGGGTCGCGCAGGCGCACGACCTGGCCCTTGAGCGGGCGCACCGGCAGCCCCAGCAGCTCGCCCGTCCACGCGCCGGCGGCCACGACCACCCGGCCCGCGGCGACGACCTCGCCCGAGTCGAGCTCGACCTCGCCGGCCGCGACGCGCACCACGCCGGACCCCGGGCGCACGGCATCGCCGAGCAGTGCGCGCAGGCCGGCGACGACGCGGCGCGGGTCGACCGAGTGGTCGCCGGGCACCTCGAGCGCGGCGCGCAGCGTGGGCGCCAGCGCCGGCTCGCGGCGGCGCGCCTCGCTGGGCAGCAGGCGCGCGACCGGCAGGCCCAGGCCCTCGCGGTAGGCGGCCTCGCGCTCGAGCGCCTCGGCCTCGTCGCGGTCGCGGCCGAGCACGAGCGTGCCGCTCGCGCGCAGCGCCGGGTCGATCCCGGACGCCTCGCCCAGCTCCCGCGCGGCCGACGGCCAGCGGTCGGCGGCGGCCAGCCCGAGCCGCAGGCCGCGCGCGCCGTGCTCGCCGAACTGCGCCTCCGAGACGGGCGCGAGCATGCCGGCGGCGACCGGCCATGCGACGCCGTCGCGGTCACCGGCCTCGAGCACGGCGACGGTCAGGCCGCGCTCCCGCGCCCGCCAGGCGCAGAACAGGCCGACGATCCCGCCGCCGACGACGGCGACGTCCACCTGGGTTGGCTGCTGCTGCGTGGTCACGAGCTCCTCCCTGCGCCGGCATGACCCGGATCAGGTGCTGACGGTCGGCGGCGTCGGCCGCCCTCTCAGCCCGGTGTGGGCTCCCGTTGGCGTCGAGTCTAGTCTCCGATGGCATGGATCGCCGCGAGCGCCTGCGCACCGCGCGCCTGTACTTCATCTCCGACGCCCGCCCGGGCGGGCACGAGCTCGCCGACGTGCTCGGCCCGGCGCTCGAGGGCGGCGTCGACCTGTTCCAGCTCCGCGACAAGGACGCCACCGACGACGAGATCCTCGCGGCGGCGGCCGTCGCGCGCGACCTGTGCGCCGCGCACGGCGCGCTGTTCGTGATCAACGACCGGCCGGACCTGGCCGCCGCGGCGGGCGCCGACGGCGTGCACGTGGGCCAGGACGACGCGAGCGTCGCCGACGCGCGCGCCGCCGTCGGGCCGGACGCGCTCGTGGGCCTGTCGACCCACAGCCCCGACCAGATCGACGCGGTGCCCGGGGACGCCGACCTGATCGGCGTCGGGCCGGTCTACGCGACCCCGACGAAGGCGGGCCGCGAGCCCGCCGGCCTGGAGCTCGTCGCCCACGCCGCCGCGGCCGCGCGCGTCCCCTGGTTCGCGATCGGCGGCATCGACCGCGAGACGACGCCGGAGGTCGTCGCGCGCGGCGCGACGCGCATCGCGGTCGTCCGCGCGATCGCCGACGCGCCCGACCCCCGCGCGGCCGCCGCCGACCTGCGCCGCGCCTTGCCGTGACCGAGGGACTCTCGCCCAGAGGGCTCGTGTCCCCGGCGAGAACTCGCCAGGGGCTCCTTCTCGCGGCAACGGAGCCTGGCGTGAGCGACAGAGACGACCTGCTCTCGCCCAGAGGGCTCGTGTCCCCGGCGAGAACTCGCCAGGGGCTCCTTCTCGCGGCAACGGAGGGCCTGGCGTGAGCGACAGAGACGACCTGCGCCGCGGCTACGCCCGCGGGCGTGCCCGCGACGAGGAGATCCGCGCCGCGCTCGTCCCGCTGCAGCCCGGCGAGCGGACGACGGCGCTCACCGTCGCGGTCGTCGTCGCCGTGCTGCTGGCGATCGGCGTCGTCGTCGGCGCGCTGACCACCGACGACCTCGGCGACAAGGGCGGCACGGTCCCGTTCGGCGTCTTCCTGGCGGCGCTGCTGCTCGCGTGCGCCTGGGGTATGTGGCACACGAGCTACTGGGCGGTGCTCGGGTTCGAGGCGTTCCTGTGGTTCCAGGTGGTGATGGCGACGCTCGCGCTGGTCGTCGCGTCGAGCTGGGCGGCGTTCGCGGTGTGCATCGTCGTCATCGGGCTGAGCGGCTGGCTGGCCTGGAAGCTGATCCGGGTGATGGCGCGCATCCAGGCCCGCGACCGCGTCCCCGAGCCGCCGGACACTCTGTCCTAGACTCCGGCGCGCCATGGCTTCCTCCTCGTTCGACACGATCGTCATCGGCTCGGGTCCGGGCGGCTACGTCGCCGCCATCCGTGCCGCCCAACTCGGCATGAAGACCGCGGTGGTGGAGAAGGACACCGTCGGCGGTCGCTGTCTGAACTACGCGTGCATCCCCGCCAAGGCGGTGCTGCGCGTGGCGGACGTGCTCAGCGAGGTGCGCGAGGCCGGCGACTTCGGCATCAAGGTCGCCGAGCCCGAGATCGACTACGGCGCCGTCATGCAGCGCCGCGAGAAGGTCATCACGACGCTGACGGGCGGCGTGAGCGGCCTGTTCAAGAAGAACAAGATCGAGCTCATCGAGGGCGAGGCGCGCCTGGCCGGCTCGGGCACCGTGGCCGTCGGCGACCAGACCTACGAGGCCAAGAACGTCATCCTCGCCACCGGCAGCGTGAAGCGGCCGATCCCGGGCGCCGAGTTCGGCGGCCGCGTCATCGGCACCGAGGAGGCGTGGGCGCTCAGCGAGCTGCCGCGCCGCATCGCCGTCGTCGGCGCCGGCGCGTCGGGCGCCGAGATCGCCTCCGCCTACGCGCGGCTCGGCGTCGAGGTCCTCCTGTTCGAGGCGCTCGACCGCGTGCTGCCGACCGAGGACGCCGACATCTCCAAGCTGGCCGAGCGCGGCCTCAAGAAGCAGGGGATGCAGATCTTCACCAAGACGTTCGTGAAGGACGTCGAGACGGGCGCCGACAGCGTCACGTTCACCTACAACGGCGAGAAGGGCGAGGTCGACTGGCTCATCATCGCCGCCGGCCGCGGCCCCGACATCGAGGCGCTCGGGCTGGCCGAGGCGGGCGTGGAGATCGACGAGAAGACCGGCCTGCTGAAGGTCGACGGCGCGCTGCGCACGACCGCGTCGGGCATCTGGGCGATCGGCGACATCGTCCCCGGCCCCGCGCTCGCGCACAAGGCGTCCGACGAGGGCATCATCGCCGTCGAGGACGCCGCCGGGATGGAGACGCACCCGATCAGCCATCCCGACATCCCGCGCGCCACGTTCTGCACGCCGAACGTCGCGAGCTTCGGGCTCACCGAGCAGCAGGCCCGCGACGCCGGCCACGACGTCGTCGTCGGCAAGGTCCAGTACGGGGCCGTCGGCGCCGGCACCGTGTACGGCGACCGCACCGGGCTCATCAAGATCGTCGGCGACAGCAAGTACGGCGAGCTGCTGGGCGGCCACATCGTCGGCTCCAAGTCGACGGAGATGATCCAGGAGCTCGTGAACGTCAAGGCGCTCGAGGGCGGCTACCCCGAGGTCGCCCGGATGATCCACGGCCACCCGACGATGTCGGAGGCGGTCATGGAGGCCGCGCGTGCCGCTGACGGTTGGCTCATCCACGGGTAGCCACCCGGGCCCGCGCTTCCTCTACGACCTGGCGTCGCCGGCCTGCTGGCTGGTGGCCGAGCGCATCCTGCAGGTGATGCCGGTCGCCACCGAGTGGGTGCCCGTCCACGTGCCGTCGCTCGGCGAGGGCGAGGGCTTCCGCTGCGCGGCCGAGGAGACGATCTGGCGCGAGTCGGTCGAGCGGCGCGCCGCCGAGCTCGAGCTGCAGCCGGTGCGCTGGCCGGCCGAGGTGCCGTTCGACTCGGAGCTGGCGATGCGCGCCGCCACCTACGCGAAGGGCACCGGGCGGGCGGTCGCGTTCTCGCTGGCCGCGTTCCGCCAGGCCTGGTGCGGCGGGCGCTCGCTCGCCGACCCCGACTCGGTGGCGATCGCCGGCGCCGCCTGCGAGCTGCACCCGCGCGCGCTGCTGAAGGGCGCCGAGCTGCGCTCCACGCGTGAGGCGCTGGCGCGCGCGAGCGCCGGCGTGACCATGGTCCCGGCGATCGTGCTCCCGGGCGGCGAGACCTTCGCCGGCGAGGACGCGCCCGAGCGCGCGGCCGCGGCCGTCGCGAGCGCGGCGGCGTGATGCGCGCCAACCGCCGCCTGCGCATCCTGCACGGGCGCGGCAGCCGCCTGCCGGCCTGGCTGGCGAGCCCGGACGCGCTCGACCGCATCGAGATCGTCGAGATCGAGACCGCGGAGACGGTCCTGTTCTGGGACCGCCCGCCGCAGGAGGCGGCGCGCATGCTGCGGGCGCTGCGCGCCGACCTCGCCCAGCTCGAGGTCGAGGACTTCCTCGCGAAGTGGTCGGCCGTGGCGCCCGAGGACTAGTCCGCGAACGTCTCGTCGAGCCAGTCGTAGGCGACGGCGTTGGACAGCGCCAGGTTCCCCATCTGGCAGTGCATGTCGGCGCCCTGGGCCGCGGTGAAGGCGACCGTGGTCACCGGGCCGGAGACGCCGGCGGCGAACCGCCTGGCCTGCGCGCCCGGCTCGCCGCCCTCGCCCTCGCCGACCATCGCCAGCGCCGGGCAGCGGATCGCCGACAGATCCTCGACGGCGAACCCGCGCAGGTAGTCGAACGTCTGCTTGAACGTCGGCTGGCCGAAGCGCAGGATCAGCATGCGCGACATCTCCTTGATCGTCGGCGGCATCGCCTCGTCGGGGATGTCGGGGAGATCGGCCACGCCGAAGTCGTCCTCCGGCGGGAGCGTGTCCGGGTCGAAGCCCGAGAACGACACCATGTAGGCGCGCAGGTCGACGACCGGGGAGTTGGCGACCAGCGCTCGGATGCGGTCCTCGTGCGCCGCGGCGCGCGACGCGAAGTAGCCGCCGAAGCTGATGCCCAGGAGCGCGAGGCGCTCGGGGTCCACCTCGGGGCGCTCCAGCGCGGCGTCGACGGCGGCGCTCACCCAGCGCTCGGTGTCGGGCACGAAGTGGAGGTCGGGATGGTCGCGGGCGGTGTCCATCTGGCCCGGGCCCGCCAGCAGGAGGACCCGCCAGCCGCGCTGCAGCCCCGCGAGGCCGACCTCGAAGTAGATCTCCTCGAGCGTGCCGTCGAACCCGGACATCGCCAGCAGCGTCGGCCCGGGGCCGTCGGCGCCCGCGGGCGCCAGCCAGTAGGCGGGCATGCGGCGGCCGTCGAACGCGTAGCCGACGTCCTCGAAGCGGTGGTCGGCGTGCTCCATCGCGGCCAGGAACGCGTCGCGCGACGCGGCGCTGAGCTCGCGCTGGCGGTCCTCGCCGAAGCGCGCGAAGTACGCGGCCGCGCGGAAGCCGTTGGCGGCCCGCAGCAGGCTCTCGCGGGCGCTCACGGCATGTCCGCGCGTGGCCCGGTCGGCCCCGTCGGCCCGCTGGCGCTCGGCCAGCTCCGCGAACGCGTCGACCCACTGCTCGGGGCCGGCGATGCCGGGCACGAGCGCGAGGGTCTCGCCCACCGAGGCGCCACCGTAGGCGGTGGCGCCGAGCTGGCGCATGAGCTGGAAGTCGAGCTCTCCGTCGGAGAAGCCGGTGACGCGGGTGGCCGAGCGGGTGACGTGGTCGGACATGGCCCGCAGTATCCATGGCCGCGGATATGGCACCGCACGGGCGCGGCTCAAGTCCGGTGGCCGAATGACCGATGGGGGCCGCGGGATGGAGACACCCGCCGCGGACCTGCGCTTCCTGGAGCTGGTCGATCACGTCGCCCTCGTCGTGCGCTTCGACGGGTCGATCGTCCACGCCAACGAGGCGGTCGGGCGGCTGGCCGACCCGGGGGTCATGCGCCGGGGCGAGCTGCGCGACCTCGTCCATCCCGACGACCACGTGCAGCTCGGCGAGGCGCGCATGCGCCTGGCCGCGGGGCTCGAGCGCCAGACCGTCCTGGAGATCCGCGCCGGCGGCCCGCGCCGCGGCTGGCGGTGGCATCTCGTCAGCGCGACCGCGGACCTGGCGGCCGGGCTCGTCTACGTCATCGGCCAGGACCTCACCGACGCGCGGCGCACCGCCGCCCGGCTGGCCGAGGCCGAGGACCGCTTCCGGG
This sequence comes from Capillimicrobium sp., assembly GCA_035565675.1. Taxonomy (GTDB): domain Bacteria; phylum Actinomycetota; class Thermoleophilia; order Solirubrobacterales; family Solirubrobacteraceae; genus Capillimicrobium. The sequence goes on from DATMSA010000092.1 coordinate 14,437, forward strand.
CGGCGTTCGAGGACGCGGCGATCGGCATGTCGATCGTGTCGCTGGACGGTCGCTTCCTGCGCGTGAACCCGGCGATGTGCGCGCTGGTCGGGCGCCCCCAGGAGGAGCTCGCCGGCCGGCCGGTCGCCGAGCTCACCCACCCCGACGACCGCTCCCTCACCGACGACGCCCTGCAGGCGCTGCTGCGCGGCGAGCGCCAGACGGTGATGGACGAGAAGCGCTACCTGCGCCCGGACGGGACCGCCGTGTGGGTGCTGCGCTCGGCGTCGCTCGTGCGCGAGGGCGACACGCCGCGCTACTTCATCGGCCAGGCGATCGACATGACCGACCGCCGGTCCGCGGAGACGGCCAAGCGCGCCAGCGAGGAGCGCTTCCGGGCCCTGACCGCGTCCGCCCCGCACGGCGTGTGGGCCGCCGACCTGGACGGCACCTGCGTCTACGTCAACGACCGCCTGTGCGAGATCGCCGGGCGCCCCGCCGAGGAGCTGCACGGCTTCGGCTGGCTGCACGTGTTCCCCTACCGGGTGACGCGCGACCGCGGCAACCGGCTGTTCCGGCGGGTCGTCGGCGCCGGCGCCGGCGGGCACGAGCTGGCGATCGTCACCGCGAACGGCGAGACGCGCTGGGTGCGGGCGCGCGCGAACATCCTGCACGACGACGACGGCCGGCCCGACGGGATCGTCGGATCGGTCGAGGACGTCACCGAGGAGGTCCTCAACCGCCGCGAGCTCGCCGCGCGCGAGCGCGAGCTGCGCCTGCTGACCGAGCGCTCCAGCGACTTCCTCGCCCGCCTGTCGCCGACGCTGGAGATCCGCTTCGCCTCGCCCGCCTGCCTGCCGCTCCTGGGCTACTCGCCCGCCGAGCTGGCGCGCCGGCGCGTCGTCGACGTCGTCGTCGAGGAGGACCGCCCGGCGCTGCGCCAGGCGGCGGAGCGCCTGCGCACCGAGGACTCGGCGACGGTCGTCTGCCGCGCGCGCCGGCGCGACGGGCGGGTCGTGTGGCTGGAGTCGACGATCTCCCCGGTCCACGACGGCGACGCGATCACCGAGCTCGTCGTCGTCTCGCGCGACGTCACCGAGCGCAAGGCGGCGGAGGTGCAGCTCGCCCACCAGGCGCTGCACGACTCGCTCACCGGACTGCCCAACCGCACCCTGTTCCTGGACCGCCTGCGCCACGCGCTCGCCCGTCGGGTGCGCGGCGCCACCGGGGTCCTCGCGGTCCTGTTCCTCGACGTGGACCGCTTCAAGGTCGTCAACGACTCGCTCGGCCACAGCGTCGGCGACCGGCTGCTCGTCGACGTCGCCGGCCGGCTCGACGCCGCGCTGCGCCCGGCCGACACCGTCGCCCGCTTCGGCGGTGACGAGTTCACCGTGCTGTGCGAGGACATCGCCGGCGAGCAGGAGGCCGTCGCGATCGCGCGGCGCATCGTGGACCTGTTCGCCGAGCCGTTCGACGCCGACGGCCGCGACGTGTTCCTGTCGACGTCGGTCGGCATCGCGATCGCCTCGGGCGCCGACCCGTCGCGCCCGGAGGACCTGATCCGCGACGCCGACGCCGCGATGTACCGGGCCAAGGAGCGCGGCAAGGCGCGCTGGGAGCTGTTCGACGCGGCGATGCGCGACCAGGCGCTGCGGCGGCTGGAGCTGGAGAACGCCCTGCGCCGCGCGGTGCGGGCGCTCGGCGACGGCACGAGCGAGGACCCGGGCGACGAGCTGCGCATCCACCTGCAGCCCGAGATCGCGGTGGCGGGCGGCGCCGTCGTGGGCTTCGAGGCGCTGGTGCGCTGGCAGCACCCCGCGCACGGCCTCCTCGGCCCGGCCGAGTTCGTGCCGCTCGCCGAGGAGACCGGGCTGATCGGCCCGATCGGCGAGTGGGTCCTGCGCCGCGCCTGCACGGAGGCAGCGCGCTGGGACGCGCGCGGGCTGACGATCTCGGTGAACGTGTCGGCCCGCCAGCTCGTCGACGTCGGCTTCGTCGACGTCGTCGGCGGCATCCTGCGCGCCAGCGGGCTGCGGCCGCAGTCGCTGTGCCTGGAGCTCACCGAGTCCGCGGTCATCGAGAGCGGCGCGACGACGCTGTCGACGCTGAACGGGCTCAAGCAGCTCGGCGTGAAGCTCGCGATCGACGACTTCGGGACCGGCTGGTCGTCGCTGGGTCACCTGCGCCGGTTCCCGATCGACGTCGTCAAGCTCGACCGCTCGTTCGTCAGCGGCCTGGACCGCGAGCCCCAGGACGTGTCGATCGCCGCGGCGATCATCTCGCTCGCGCACGCGCTCGGCCTGTCGACGGTGGCCGAGGGCATCGAGACCGGCGAGCAGCTCGCCGTGCTCGCCTCGCTGGGGTGCGACCTCGGGCAGGGCTACCTGTTCGCGCGCCCCGGCCCGCTGGAGGCGTTCGCCGAGGTGCTCGGCGCGCAGGCGTAGCGCGCGGGCGTGTGGCACGCTGCCCGCCGTGGTGGCCGAGACGCCGGACGTGCTGCCGGAGGCGCTGGCGGCGGTGCTGGCGCTCCTGCGCTGCCCGCACTGCGGGCGGCCGCTGGCGCCCGACGGGCGCGCGGTGCGCTGCGCGTCCGGCCACGCGTTCGACGTCGCCCGCCAGGGCTATCTGAGCCTGCTGGCCGGCGGGCGGGCGCCCGCGGGCGACACCGCGGCGATGGTCGCCGCGCGCGAGCGCGTGCTGGGCGGCGGGCTGTTCGACCCGCTGTCCGCGGCGATCGCCGGCGCGGCGGCGGGCGGGGCCGGCGGCGCGCTCGTCGAGGTCGGGGCCGGCACCGCCCACCACCTCGCCCGCGCCCTGGACCGCGCGCCACAGGGCCGCGGGATCGCGCTCGACGTGTCGCGCCCGGCGCTGCGCCGCGCGGCGCGGGCGCATCCGCGCGCCGCCGCGGTGGGCGCCGACGTGTGGGGCCCGCTGCCGCTGCGCGACGGGGTCGCGGGCGCGGCCCTGTGCGTGTTCGCGCCGCGCAACGGGCCGGAGCTGCATCGCGTGCTCGCGCCCGGCGGCGTGCTCGTCGTGGCCACGCCCGAGCCCGAGCACCTGGCCGAGCTGCGCGCCGCGCTGGGGCTGCTGGACGTCGACCCGCGCAAGGAGGAGCGGCTGTCGCGGCGCCTGGGCGACGCGTTCGCGCGCCGGGCGAGCGAGCGCGTCGCGTGGTCCATGCGGCTGGACCGCGACGGGCAGGTCGCGCTGGCGGCGATGGGGCCGAGCGCGTTCCACGCCGACGCGGCGGAGCTGGAGCGGCGCGCGGCGGCGCTGCCGGCCGAGCTGGAGGTCACGGGCGCGGTGACGGTCGCCGTCTACGAGCGGCGCTGAGCGCTCAGCGGCCCGGCAGGAACGTCGCGTTCGGCGCCGGGTTGGGATCGCGGCGCAGGCCCGGCGGCGACTGGCTCGTGTCGACGAACAGGCACAGCGACCGCTCGGGGTCGTCGCCCGGCACGCACGTGCGGTACAGGTCCTCGCCGAACGCGATCGTGTCGAGGTGGTCCAGGTGGCGGCGGTGGCGGCGCACCTGCGGCTCCGCGCTGTGCGCCACCCAGTGGCGCACGGCGGCGGCCTGGACGGCGAGCTCCTCGCGCTCGTCGGCCAGGCGCTCGCGGTGTCCGATGCCGATCGCGACGAGGATCGCGGTGGTCGCCACGAGGGCGACCGTGCCGCCGCGGTCGGCCGCCACGATGCGCGGCAGGTCCGGCCGGCGGCGGCGGACGACGCGCCCGCCGAGCGTCCCGCCGAGCGCGACCGCGACGAGGTTGAAGAACAGCGACAGCACCGCCGCGGCGAACCAGTCGGGCCCGTCGCCGCCGATCGGCAGCTCGTGCAGCAGCACCGTGTCGGCGACCAGGAGCGCCGCGAAGAGCGGCCACTGCCAGGCGCCGCGCAGCCGCCAGCGCAGGCGGGTGAGCGGGGCGCGCTCCATGCCCGTCGAGGGTACGCCTCCCCGTCCGGACCCGACACCCGGGGGGTGGGAGTCGCCCGGCCGACGGGTAGACTGGCCGGCACCCGGCGCGGAACGCGGAGATCCCGCGACCCGCGCGAGAACGGCGCCGGACGGAGATCCCGATTCCGGCACGACCAGGGAGAGAGATGGAGATGGCGACCGAGACCGCGGGGCCGGTCCACGTACCGGCGGACCGCGCGCCCCAGCAGCTCACCACCGGCGATCGCGTCGAGCTCCTGCGATTCATGCTGCTCATGCGCAGCATCGAGACGCGGGCGCTCACCCTCTACCGGCAGGGCAAGGTGCCCGGCTCGTTCTACGACGGGTACGGCCAGGAGGCGGTGTCGGTCGGCGCCGCGTTCGCGATGGCCGCCGACGACCGGCTGTGCATCCTGCACCGCGACCTGGGCGCCCATCTGGTGCGCGGGGTGGAGCCGGCGCGCATCCTCGGCCAGTACATGGGCCGCGCCGGCGGCGTGACCGGCGGGCGCGAGGGCAACGTGCACTTCGGCGACCCGTCGCGCGGATGCGTCGGCATGGTGTCGATGCTGCCCGACATGATGGTCGTGGCGACGGGCATGGCGATGGCCTTCAAGCTCCGCGGCGAACGGCGCGCGGCGATCACCTGGTTCGGCGACGGGTCCACGTCGCGGGGCGACTTCCACGAGGCCCTGAACTGGGCGGCCGTGCAGCAGCTCCCGGTCGTCTTCGTCCTCGAGAACAACCAGTACGCGTACTCCACGCCGACCGACCGCCAGTTCGCCGTCAACCCGGTGCGCCGCGCCGACGCGTACGGCATGCACGGCGAGTCGGTCGACGGCAACGACGTCGAGGCGATGTTCGACGCGGTGCGCCGCGCCCGCGAGCGCGCCGTCGACGGCGGCGGCCCCACGCTGCTGGAGGCGGTGACGATGCGCATGCACGGGCACGCCGCCCACGACGACATGCGCTACGTGCCGGCCGAGCAGCTCGAGGAGTGGGCCAAGCGCGACCCGATCGACCGCCAGGCCGCGCGCGTCGCGGCGCTCGGCGTCGACGTCGACGCGCTGCGCGCCGAGGTCGACGCGCAGGTCGAGGCCGCCGCGCAGGAGGCGCTGGCGATGCCGATGCCCGATCCCGCCACCGCGACCGACGGCGTGTTCGCCGACGAGGCGGTGCCGCTGGGCGACGGCGACGCGCCGTGGTCGGGCTGGTCGGAGGGCGGGCGATGAGCGCCGTCGCCGAGTCCGCCGCGACGCGGACGCTCACCTACCTGCAGGCGATCTCCGACGCCCTGCGCGAGACGATGCGCGAGGACGAGCGCGTCCTGCTGATGGGCGAGGACATCGGCGCCTTCGGCGGCGCGTTCAAGGTCACCGACGGCTTCGTCGACGAGTTCGGCGCCGACCGCGTGATGGACACGCCGCTGGCGGAGTCGGGGATCATCGGCACCGCCGTCGGCGCCGCGGTCGTCGGGATGCGGCCCGTGTGCGAGATGCAGTTCTCCGACTTCATCTCGTGCGGGTTCGACCAGCTCGTCAACGTCGCCGGCAAGATGCACTACCGCCAGGGGCTCGCGGTCCCGATCGTGGTGCGCCTGCCCACCGGCGGCGGCTTCTCCGGCGGCCCGTTCCACTCGCAGAACCCGGAGGCGTGGTTCATGCACGCGCCGGGGCTGAAGGTCGTCGCGCCGTCGACGCCCGAGGACGCCAAGGGCCTGCTGATCGCCGCCATCCGGGATCCCAACCCGGTGGTCTTCTGCGAGCACAAGCACCTGTACCGGCGCGTGAAGGGCGAGGTGCCCGAGGGCCTGTACGAGACGCCGTTCTCGGCGCGGATCGCTCGCGACGGCGACCAGCTCGTCGTCATCGCCTACGGCGCGATGGTCCACGTGGCGCTGGAGGCGACCGCCGAGATGGAGGGCGTGCGCGTCCTGGACCTGCGCTCGCTCGTGCCGCTCGACGAGGCGGCGATCCTGGAGTCGGTGCGCGCCTGCTCGAAGGTGCTCGTCCTCGACGAGGCCAACGCGACGTGCGCGGCCGGCGCGCAGGTGGCGGCGCTCGTCGCCGAGAAGGGCTTCGAGGACCTCGATGGCCCGGTGACGCGCGTCGCGACGCCGGACGTGCCCATCCCGTTCTCGCCGCCGCTGGAGCAGGCGCTGCTGCCGTCGGTCGAGCGCGTGAAGGAGGCGTGCCGTGAGCTCCTCGCCTACTGAGCAGACGACGCTCGTCGACGTGACGATGCCGCAGATGGGCGTGTCCGTCGCCGAGGGCACGATCATCGGGTGGACGAAGCGCGTCGGCGACTGGGTCGAGCGCGACGAGACCGTCCTGGAGGTGTCGACCGACAAGATCGACACCGAGGTGCCGTCGCCCGCGAGCGGGCGGCTGGCCGAGGTGCTCGCCGACGTCGGCGAGACCGTCGAGGTCGGCGCGCTGCTGGCGCGCATCGACACCGGCGCGCGGCCCGGCCAGGCGCACGTGAGCGAGCGCACCGGCGGGCGCTTCTCGCCGGTCGTGCGGCGGATGGCCGCCGAGCACGGGCTCGACCTGTCCCAGATCGACGGCACCGGCCGCAACGGCCGCGTGACCAAGCGCGACGTGCTCGCGGCGCTGGAACGCGGCGACGGGCGCGCCCGCGTCGCCGAGTCCGCGCCCGCGGAGCCCGCGGAGCCGCCGCTGCACATCGAGTCGCCCTACCGGCCCGATCCGGAGCCGGCGCCAGCGTCCGCCTCGGCGCCGGCGGAGCCGGCCGGGACGCTGTCGCGGATGCGCCGCGCGATCGGCGAGCACATGAAGCGCTCGCTGGAGACGGCGGCGACGTGCACGACGTGGATGGAGGTCGACTTGTCCCGCGTCGAGGCCGAGCGCGAGCGCCTCGGGCTCACCGCGCTGCCGCTCGTCGCCCGCGCGACGGTCGACGCGCTGCGCGAGCATCCGGCGCTCAACGCGACGCTCGAGGGCGAGACGTACACCCGCCACGACGCCGTCCACCTCGGGATCGCCGTGTCGCTCGGCGACGAGGGCCTGATCGTGCCGGTCATCCGCAACGCGCAGGACCTGTCGGCCGAGGGGCTCGGGCGCGCGATCCGGGACCTCGCGCGCCGGGCGCGCGCCGGGCAGCTCCAGCCCGACGAGGTGCGCGGCGGCACGTTCACGATCACCAACCCGGGCCAGTACGGGTCGCTGATGGCGACGCCGGTCATCAACCAGCCGCAGGTCGGGATCCTCGACCTGGAGGCGGTGGTGAAGCGGCCGGTCGTGGTCGAGGGCCCGGGCGGCGACGCGATCGCGATCCGGCCCATGTGCATCCTCGGGATGTCGTGGGACCACCGCGCGCTCGACGGCGTCCAGGCGGCCGAGTTCCTCGGCGCGATCCGGCGGCGGCTCGAGTCGCTCTAGGCGCCGCGCTCGCTACGCCGCCAGCCCGTCGAGGTGCTCGCGCAGCCCCTCGGCGAGCTGCGGCGCGGCGAGCGCCCGCGCCGCCAGCGAGCGGTCGATGAGGATCGCGTCGGACACGAGCGCGACGGTCACCCCGTGGTCGGGGCGGTCGACGACCTCCACGGCGTCCCCCGCCCCGAGCTCGCCCTCCTCGACGATGCGCAGGTAGGCGCCGGGCCGCGACGCGCGGCCGAAGCGGCGGACCATCGTGCCGTCCTCGAAGCGCAGGCCGAGCTTGAAGCACGGGATCCGCGGCTGGCAGACCTCCAGCAGCGCGGTGCCGACGCGCCAGCGCTCGCCGACCACGGCGCCCGAGCAGTCGACGCCCTCGGTCGTGAGGTTCTCGCCGAACATCCCCGGCGGCAGCTCGCGGCCGAGCTCCTGCGACCACCAGTCGGCGTCCTCGCGGGCGTACGCGTAGACGGCCTTGTCGGGCCCGCCGTGCACGCGCCAGTCGGTCTGGCGGTCGCCGGTGAGGTTCACGCCCTCGGCGCGGACGCGTCCCTCGACGGGCGTCTTGACGATCGAGCTGTGGATGATCTGGCCGCGCCAGCGGCCCAGCGGCGCGGGGCCGCCGACGTTGACGGACACGATCCGCGCAGACTCGGGCATGCCATCATGGTCGCATGGCCGACCTGCACGTCGTCAACCTCGGCCTCGTCGAGTACCGCGCCGCGCTGGACCTGCAGCACCGCTACGCGGACGCGCGCGCGGCCGACGCGATCCCCGACACGCTGCTGCTGCTGGAGCACCCGCTCTGCTACACCCGCGGCCGCCGCACGCCGCCCGGCGAGCTGACGCTCCCCGAGGCGTGGTACCGCGAGCGGGGCATCGACATCGTCGACGTCGACCGCGGCGGCAAGGTCACCCACCACGCGCCCGGGCAGCTCGTCGGCTACCCGATCATGCGCGTCGAGCGCGCCCGCGACCACGTCGCGCGGATGGAGCGGGCGCTCGTCGCCGCGCTGGCCGACGAGGGCGTCGAGGCGCGCGGGCGCATGGCGGAGGACGTCTCGCTGACCGGCGTCTGGGTCGGCGACGCGAAGATCGCCTCGATCGGCGTGCACGTGTCGCGCGGCGTCACGACGCACGGGTTCGCGATCAACCTCGACAACGACCTCGAGCCGTGGAGCTGGATCGTGCCGTGCGGGCTGCCCGACGCGCGCACGACGTCGCTGGCCGAGGTGACCGGGCGCACCGGGCTGCTGCCGTGCTTCCGCAAGCGGATCGCCTGGCGCTTCGCGCAGGAGTGCGGGCTGCGCCAGCGGATCGTGTCGCCCGCCCGGGCGCTGCCGGAGCCGGCGCACGCCTGAGGGGCGGCGGGCCGGCCGGGGGTGGTCGACCTGCGTTGCGCCATACGTCGCACGATCCTGGCGGCAATCCTGCACGCCGACCCCCCGCGCTGCGCAAGAATGCCGCGGATGCGCCCGCTCGCGATCCTCCGCACCCTCGCGCTCGCCGCCGGTCTGGGCCTGTGCGCGCCGGCGGCCGCCTCGGCCGCCGAGCAGCTCGCCGGCCTCACCGAGGACAACCAGATCCTGCTGTTCCGGTCCGACTCGCCCGGCAACCTGCAGGGCGCGGTCACCGTCAGCGGGCTGCAGCCCGGCGAGACGCTGGTCGGCATCGACTGGTGGGAGAGCGCGGGCCG
>DATMSA010000093.1:0-46747 GCA_035565675.1 Capillimicrobium sp.
CAGGCGGACGCTCCGGCTCGCCCTACGGGCTCGCCTCCGCGCCGCCCGCCGCGAACCCATAGAGGGGTCAGTTTTCAACCGGCGCCAGAGGGTCCATTTTCAACCGGCCTTGACAAACGCCAGTGACCCGGGTCGCTGGACCCGGGCTCCGTTGAAGCTCAGGCACGGGAGCCGTTCGCGGTTGAGGAGGCGAACGCGGGTGACCCGGGTCGCTGGACCCGGGCTCCGTTGAAGCGCGTCCGTCGGCTGCCACGACACGGTCGCCGTCCGGTGACCCGGGTCGTTGGACCCGGGCTCCGTTGAAGCGCGGAGAAGTGGGAGAAGGATGTTGGTCGGGCGCTGGGTGACTCGGGTCGCTGGACCCGGGCTCCGTTGAAGCATTCACTCTGGGTGCCGCCGACGAGCCCTACCCGCCCGTGACCCGGGTCGCTGGACCCGGGCTCCGTTGAAGCTACCTACTCACCTGCCCCGCCAAGACCGGCGAGGGGTGTGACCCGGGTCGCTGGACCTGGGCTCCGTTGAAGCGTGAGGTCCGCGTAGGCGAACGCTGCACGGAGTCGCGGTGACCCGGGTCGTTGGACCCGGGCTCCGTTGAAGCGAGAAGAAGAGCGCCGTGATGACCAGGGCAACGATGTGGCCCGGGTCGTTGGACCCGGGCTCCGTTGAAGCTCGCCCTTCAGGCTCTCCCCCGCACCCCACACGCCGTGACCCGGGTCGTTTGGACCCGGGCTCCGATGAACCTCCCAGACGAGGTTGAGTCGGCCGAACGGCGCGAAGGATCCGAGTCGCAGGCCCTGGATTCCCTTGAGACCCAAGCCGGATTGAACGCGTGGCATAGCGCCGCTCGGAGTTCTGCCTCGTCGACCCGTCGCTCCGTACGTTGGGCCGCCGACCCTACCGGTGGTCCGGACACGGAGGCGTCGCCCGTGGGATAGCGTCGAGCCATGGAGCACGTCCTCGACGCCGGAAGCGTCCACCACGACTGGGATCGCGGGCTCGAGCCCGCGCTGAGCATCGCCTCGGGCGACGTCGTCCACGCCGACCTGCGGATGACCGCCCACGAGCAGCTCGCCGAGGGCGCGAGCGCCGACGAGGTCGCGTTCGACGCCGACCGGCTCTACCACCTCGCCGGGCCGATCCGCGTCGAGGGCGCGCGGCCCGGCGACACGCTGCGGGTCGACGTCCTCGAGCTGGAGCCGGGCGAGTGGGGGTGGACGGCGATCCGGCCCGGCCTGGGCCTCCTCCCCGACGAGGTCTCCGAGCTGGTGGTGCGGACCTTCTCGCTGCGCGAGCGCGGCGTCGTGGAGATCGCGCCCGGCGTGCGGATCCCGACGGCCCCGTTCCTGGGGACGATGGGCGTCCACCCGGGGGAGCCGGCCAAGGTCAGCGCCCTGCCGCCGAACCGCGGCGGCGGCAACATCGACACCCGGCACCTCACCGTCGGCTCGACGCTGTGGCTGCCGATCTGGTGCGACGGGGCGCTGTTCTCCTGCGGGGATCCGCACGCCGCTCAGGGCGACGGCGAGGTGTGCCTGACCGGGCTCGAGTGCCCGATGCGCGCCACGCTGCGGTTCACGGTCGAGCGGCGGTCGATCCCCGCGCCCCGCTTCGCGACCGCGGGCCCGCTGCTGTCCGTCTCCGAGGACGCGGGCCACATCGGGACGATGGGGATCGACCCGGACCTGATGGAGGGCGCGCGGACGGCGGTGCGCGACATGATCGGCCTGCTCGCCGACGAGCACGGGCTGACCCGCGAGGACGCCTACATCGTCTGCAGCCTGGCGGGAGACCTGAAGATCCTCGAGATCGTCGACGCCGGTGTCTGGAACGTCGGCTTCACGATCCCGCGGTCGATCCTGCCGTAGGGGGCTCGGGCTCGGCGACGTAGCGGCGCGACTCGCGCAGCACGAGCGCGACCGCGCCCAGCACCTCCGCGCGCTCGCCGAGCATCCCGGCCACCACCTCGGTGCGGCGGGTCGCCGCGATCGCGCAGCGGCGCACGGCGGCCCGCAGCGGGTCCAGCAGCAGGGCGCCGGCGCCGGCCAGCTCCCCGCCGACGACGACCCGCTCGGGCGCCAGCAGGTTGCACACGCCGGCGACCGCGACGCCCAGCGCGGCCCCGGCGTCGGCGATGACCCGCCGGCAGCCCGGGTCGCCCGCGTGGGCCAGCTCGATCGCCGCGCGCAGCGTCAGGTCCGGCCCGTGGCGGCGGCGCAGCGGCTCCAGCACCGCCTCCGCGCCCGCGTAGGTCTCCAGGCAGCCGCGGTTTCCGCAGCGGCAGACCGGCCCGTGGTCGTCGATCGTCAGGTGGCCGAGCTCCCCCGCGGTGCCGGCGTGCCCGCGGTACAGGCGGCCGCCGAGGATCAGGCCCGCGCCGACGCCCGACGCCGCCTTCACGTACACGAGCTCGCTGCAGCCGCGCCCCGCGCCCCACACGAGCTCGGCCAGCCCGCCGAGGTTCGCGTCGTTCTCGACGCGGGCGTCCATCCCCAGCGCGGCGCCGATCATCTCCTGCGGCCGGGCGCCGATCCAGCCGGGCAGGATCGCCGAGTCGCCGACCTCGCCCCGGTCGCGGCGCAGCGGGCCCGGGAGGCCCATGCCGACGCCGGTGACGTGCTCGCGGTCGGCGCCGACCTCGCCGAGCAGCCGCTCGACCAGCGCCGCCGCGCGCGCCACGCCGTCGCCGGCGGCGTGGTCGACGTCGAGCGCCTCCTCGGCCTCGGCCAGCACGGTGTGGGCGAGGTCGGCGATCGCGACCCGCACGTGCGAGTGGCCGAAGTCGATGCCGATCGCCACGCCCGCCCGGCGGTTCAGCGTGAGCGCCGAGCGCGGCCCGCCGCCCGCGACCAGCCAGCCGGCCGCGCGCAGCTCCTGGGCGATCGACGACACGGTGGCCGGCGACAGCCCGCTGGCGCGCGCCACCTCGGCCTGGCTCATCGGCCCGCGCTCGCGCAGCAGGTCGACGACCCGCTGACGGTTGGCCGCCCGCACCCCGGTCACGGCGGCGAGCCTACCGGTCGTTCAGGACTCGAACGTCATTCCGACGATCGCCGCGCTTGACATTCGAGGTACAAATGAGCGGCTTCGCTGTTTCGAACCGTTGGGAGGCGGGTTCATGAGCAGGGGGATGGGGCGAGCGCTGCTCGCGTGTGCGCTGGCGGCCGCCGTCGTCGCGGCCACCGCCACGGCGGCGCCGGACCGGGATCGCCACGGTCCGCCGCACACGCCGCCGAAGCCGGACCGCGCCGTCTACAAGGACCCGCGCGCGCCGATCGACCAGCGCGTCGCGGACCTGATGTCGCGGATGACGCTGGAGGAGAAGGTCGGGCAGACGACGCAGATCAACGTGACCCGGCTGCAGGGCGACCCGGACGACGACTGGGATCGCGGCGAGCTGAACCCCGAGATCCTCGACCTCGTCTTCACCCGGCGCCACACCGGCTCGATCCTGTCGGGCGGCGGCGCCTCCCCGGCGACGAACTCCCCGCGCGCGTGGGCGGAGATGACGAACGCCCTGCAGCGCTACGCGATCGAGCACTCGCGGCTCGGCATCCCGATCATCTACGGCGTCGACGCCGTCCACGGCCACAACAACGTGCTCGGCGCGACGATGTTCCCGCACCAGATCGGGCTGGGCGCCACGTTCGACGAGGAGCTCGCCGGCCGCCTCGGCGCGACGACCGCGAAGGCCGTGCGCGCGACCGGCATCCACTGGAACTTCGCGCCGGTCGTCGACACCGCGCGCGACCTGCGCTGGGGCCGCTACTACGAGCCGTTCTCCGAGGACCCGCTCGTCAACGGGCTCCTCGGCGCCGCGCACGTGCGCGGCCAGCAGGGCCGCGACCTGGCCGCCGGCGACGCGGTCGCCGCGACGGCCAAGCACTTCGTCGGCTACTCGGCGCCCGACAGCGGCCACGACCGCACCGACGCGACGATCCCGCCGGCGGAGATGCAGGACCTGCACCTGCCGCCGTTCGCGCAGGCGATCGACGCCGGCGCCGAGACCGTGATGATCAACAGCGGCTCGGTGAACGGCGAGCCGGTGCACGCCTCGCGCCACCTGCTGACCGACGTCCTGCGCGGCCGGCTCGGCTTCGAGGGCGTGACGGTCTCCGACTGGCAGGACGTCGAGTTCCTCGTCACCAAGTACCACGTGGCCGACACCTACAAGGAGGCGGTCGCGCTCGCGTTCAACGCCGGGATGGACATGGCGATGGTGCCGCTCGACGTGGTCGGCTACACGCAGGCGCTCGCCGACAACGTCCGCGACGGCTCCGTCAGCGAGGCGCGCCTCGACGAGGCGGTGCGGCGCATCCTCACGCTGAAGTTCCGCCTCGGGCTGTTCGAGCGGCCCTACGTCGACCCGGCCCGCGCCGAGACGGTGCTCGGCGACCCCGGCGACCGGCGCCTGGCCGAGGAGGCGGCCGAGGAGTCGCTCGTGCTGCTGGAGAACGACGACCGCACGCTGCCGCTCGACGCGCGCACGACCCGGCGGCTGCTGGTCACCGGGCCCAGCTCCGACAGCCCCGCCAACCAGCTCGGCGGCTGGTCGATCGGCTGGCAGGGCCTGACGGTGCCCGGCGAGATCCCCGACGTCACGACCGTCCGCGAGGGCTTCGAGCGCGCGGCCGGGCGCCGCGGCTTCGAGGTGCGCTGGACCGAGGGCGTGCCGTCCGGCGACGCCGCCGGCGACCCGGCGGCCGTCGAGGCGGCGCGGGCCGAGGCCGTCGCCGCGGCGGGTGAGGCCGACGCGATGGTCGTGGCCGTCGGCGAGCCGCCGTACGCCGAGGGCGAGGGCGACACCGAGGCGGCCGCGCTGCCGGCCGAGCAGGCCGCGCTGATCGACGCGCTCGAGGCGACCGGGAAGCCGGTGATCGTCGTGATCATCGCCGGCCGGCCGCTGATCATGAACGAGCAGCTCGACGCGGTCGACGCCGCGCTGATGGCGTTCCTGCCCGGCACCGAGGGCGGCGCGGCGATCGCCGACGTCGTGATCGGCGAGGACGAGCCGGGCGGCAGGCTGCCGGTGTCGTGGCCGAAGTCGATCGACCAGATGCCGCTCGCCTACAACGAGCCGGGCGACTACGACCCGCGCTACGCGTTCGGCCACGGGCTGGCGTACGCGCCGGTCGACGTGGCCGACGTGCGGATGCCCGACCGGGTCGGCACGAGCGACACCGTGCGCGTCGGCGTGCGCCTGACGTCCGAGACCGGGCACGGCGCGTGGCCGCGGACGCGCGGGCACGGCGCGAGCGAGCACGTCGTGCTCGCGTTCGTCGAGCGGCCCGACGGCGCGCGCCGGCTCGTCGCGTTCGACCGGGAGCGCATCGGCCGCCACGGCGGGTCCGCGACCCTGACCTGGAACGTCGCCCAGCTCGCGACGACCCAGGCGTCGGGCGAGCGGGTCGTCGTGCCCGGCACCTACCGGCTCGTGGTGGGCGACGAGACGCGCACGTTCACGGTCGGCTGAGGCCGCCGCCCTGGAGGCGCGGAGCGGGCGGGCGCGCGGACGGCGCCCGCCCGTCGCGGCTTCCGCGTCTCCGATCGGGTACACAACGCGCATGCGCACGACGGCCCCGGTCCCGCCCGAGTCGGTCCTCGACCACGTCCCGCCCGGGGCCGACCTCATCGTCCCGCTGGCCAACGGCGAGCCGGTCGCGCTCCTGGACGCGCTCGAGGCCGACCACGGCGCGCTCGAGGGCGTGCGCATCCACCAGATGCACGCGCTGCGCGAGCGCGCCTACATCCGCGGCGAGTGCGGCGACCACCTGCGCCACGTCAGCTACTTCCTGTCGGGGGCGACCCGCCAGGCCTACTGGGACGGCGCCGTGGACCTGGTGCCCGCGAACTTCTCGGAGATGCCGCGCGTGCTCACCGAGCACACGAACTGCGCGCTCGTCATCGCCGCGGCCAGCCCGCCCGACCCGCACGGCTACTTCACGCTCGGCACGAACGCCGACTACGTCGCGCCGCTGATCGGCACCGTGCCGTTCTTCCTGGAGGTGACGCCGAGCATGCCGCGCACGTTCGGCCTCAACCAGATCCACGAGTCGCAGATCGCCGGCTGGACCGAGTCCGACCACGCGCTCGTCGAGGTGCCGCCCGTGCAGCCCGACGACCGCGACCGCACGATCGCCGACCTCGTCGCCGAGGAGATCCCCGACGGCGCGACGCTGCAGGTCGGCATCGGCGGGATCCCCAACGCGCTGCTCAGCCGCCTGCACGAGCACCGCGACCTCGGCATCCACACGGAGCTGATCGGCGACGGGATCGTCGACCTCGTCGAGCGCGGGGTCGTGACCGGCACCCGCAAGAAGAAGCGCCGCAACAAGGTCGTGGCCACGTTCTGCCTGGGGACGCGCAGGCTGTACGACTGGCTGCACGACAACGGCTCGGTCGACATGCTCCCCGTCGACCTGGTCAACGACCCGCGCCGCATCGGCCTGGAGGACGCGTTCATCTCGATCAACGCGACCACCGAGGTCGACCTGTACGGCCAGTGCGCGTCGGAGACGATCGCCGGCCGCTTCTGGTCGGGCAGCGGCGGCCAGGCCGACTTCGCCCGCGGCGCGATGTACTCGCAGGGCGGCAAGGCGTTCATCGTGCTGCACTCGACGACGTCGAAGGGCCGCAGCCGCATCCGCACCCAGCTCACGCCGGGGTCGGTCGTCACGACGGTCAAGAACACCGTCGACAACGTCGTCACCGAGTACGGGATCGCGCGGCTGCGCGGCCGCTCGCTGTCGCAGCGCGCGCGGGCGCTGATCGCGATCGCGCACCCCGACGTGCGCGACGACCTCGAGCGCGAGGCGATCGAGACGGGCATCCTGCGCGCCCCGCACCGGCTGCGCCGCTGAGGCGCGCCGCGTAACTCCGGGGCCGCTCCGGGGTTCTCGAAACCGTCACCATCTGCCGCCGGACGGGGCGTTACCGTCGCGATCCTTCGGCCCCGCCCCATGCCCGCGACCGCCCTTCACGCGCTCCGCCGGGAGCCCGCTCCCGCCGTGGCCAGCGTCCGCCACCGCCTCCCCGACGGCGCCCTGACGTCCCTGCACGTCGCCGCCTTCCCGCTCGACCGCGTCCGCGTGCGCGTCGCCCGGCTCGCCGAGCCGGCGACGCTCGTGCGCTGGTGCCGCGAGACCGCGGTCGACCACGCGATCGTCGGCGGCTTCTTCGTGCGCCCCCACAACGCGCCGCTCGGCGAGCTGCGCATCGGCGGCGAGCCGGTCGAGCACGTCCCGTTCCTGGCACCGTGGGGCGGCCAGCGGGCGTGCGTGCACGTCGGCGCCCGCGGCGACGTCGCGATCGCGCGCCGTCCCGACCTGCCCGCCGTGCCCGGCGGCGACCTCCTGCAGGCCGGGCCGCTGCTCGTGCGCGAGGGCGCCAGCGCGATCACCGACGGCGACGACGAGGGCTTCACGGCCGGCGCGGTCCAGTTCGACTCCGACATCAGCGACGGCCGCCACCCGCGCTGCGCGCTGGCGCTCACGGCCGACCGGCTGCTGGCCGTCGCCTGCGACGGGCGCCACGAGGACGAGGCCGGCATGACGCTCGGCGAGCTCGCCGATGCGCTCGTGGGGCTGGGGGCGCGCAGCGCGCTGAACCTCGACGGCGGCGGATCGGCGTCGCTGGTCTGCCACGGGGAGCTCGTCAACCGCCCCCGCGAGCAGCACGGGATCGAGCTGCTCGACGGGCGCCCGATCTCGACCGCGCTCGTCCTCGACGCGACCGCCTGACCGGGCCCGGCCGGCGATCCCGCGCCGGTCCTAGACTGAGGACCGAGCCATGCTCAGGGTCGTCTGCGGAACGCTGTTCTTCCCGCGCGGAGGGTCCGCGTACGTGACCCGTGCCCTGGCCCGCGGCCTCGCCGCGCGCGGCGACGACGTGACGATCGTCGCCGGCTCGCGCCACGACGACCCCGAGGGCTTCGGCGACGCGACCCGCTTCTACGCCGGCCTGCCGCTGCGCGAGGTCGACTTCACGCCGGCGCTCGCCGCGCCCGACCCGATGGCGTTCGCGGGCCCGGCGGGGACCGGCCCGCTGCAGCCGTCGTTCGAGGACCGCCCCGGCGCGGCCGACCGCGTCTTCGCGACGCTCGACGAGCACGCCTACCGCCGCCAGGTCGAGGCGTGGGCGGCGGCGCTCGACCAGGTCGGCGCGGCCCGCGCCCAGGTCCTGCACCTGCATCACCTGACGCCCCTGAACGGGGCGGCCGCGCTCGCCGCGCCGCACGTCCCGGTCGTCGCCCAGATCCACGGCACCGAGCTGCTGATGCTCGAGGCGATCGCCCGCGGCGCGCCGTGGCCGTACGCCGAGGCGTGGGCGCGGCGGCTGCGCGCCTGGGCCGGGCGGGCGCGGCGGCTCGTCGTCGCCCCGGGCAACGCAGGGCGCGCGACCGAGCTGCTGCAGGTGGCGCCGGAGCGGATCGTCGCGCTGCCCAACGGCTTCGACCCGGAGGTCTTCCATCCCGCGGCGGCCGACCGCCGCGCCGTGTGGCGGCGCGCGCTCGTCGACGCGCCGCGCGGCTGGCGGCCGGGGCGGCCCGCCGGGAGCGTCCGCTACGACGCGGCGACGGTCGATGCGATGGCGCGCGGGCCCGTGCTGCTGTACGTGGGGCGCTTCACCGCGGTCAAGCGCCTGTCGCTGCTGATCGAGGCGTTCACGGCCGCCCGCGCGCGGTCGCGCACGCCGGCGACGCTCGTGATCGTCGGCGGCCACCCGGGCGAATGGGAGGGCGAGCACCCGGCGGAGACGATCGACCGCCTCGGCGCCGACGGCGTCGTGCTCGCCGGCTGGTACGCCCAGGACGAGCTGCCCGAGCTGCTGCGGGCCGCCGACGCGCTCGTGCTCGCCTCGGCGCGCGAGAGCTTCGGCCAGGTGATCGTCGAGGCGATGGCCTGCGGCGTGCCGCCGATCGCGGCCGCGTCGCTGGGGCCCGCCCGGATCGTCGACGACGGCGACACCGGCTGGCTGTTCGAGCCCGACGATCGCGAGGCGCTCGTCGACGCGCTCGTGCAGGCGATCGACGACGCGCCCGAGCGCCGCCGCCGCGCGACGCTGGCCGAGCACGCCGCGCGCCGGCGCTTCGCCTGGCCCGCGCTGGCCGAGCGGCTGGGCGCCGTGCTCGAGGAGGTCGTCGCCGAGGAGCCGCCGCCCGCGCCCGCCGAGCCGCCGGCGCGCGCCGCGGTGCAGGGCTGACTCAGGCGCGCCGCGGCGTCCCGTTGCGCGCCGCCGGCACGATCAGCGGCGTCCCGGTCTGCGGGTCGTCGATCACCTGGCAGCGCAGCCCGAACACGTCCTCGACGAGCGCGGCGTCGACGATCTCGGCGGGCGGGCCCTGCGCCGCGATGCGCCCGTCGCGCATCGCGATCAGGTGGGTGGCGTAGCGGCAGGCGTGGTTGAGGTCGTGCAGGACCGCGACGAGCGTGTGACCACGGCGCTCGCGCAGCTCGGCGCACAGGTCGAGCACCTCGATCTGGTGGGCGATGTCGAGGAACGTCGTCGGCTCGTCGAGCAGCAGGATCGGCGTCTCCTGGGCGAGCGCCATCGCCAGCCACACGCGCTGGCGCTGGCCGCCCGACAGCTCGTCGACGGCGCGGTCGGCGAGGTCGGCGGTGCCGGTGGCCGCGAGCGCCTCGCCGACGGCGCGCTCGTCCTCGGCCGACCACTGGCGCAGCAGGCCCTGATGCGGGTAGCGGCCGCGGGCGACGAGGTCGCCGACCGTGATCGCGTCGGGCGCGACCGGGCTCTGCGGTAGCAGCCCCAGCCGCCGCGCGACCTGCTTGGACGGCTGCGACGAGATCGCGGCGCCGTCGAGGTAGACGGTGCCCGCGCGCGGCTTGAGCATCCGCGACAGCCCGCGCAGCAGCGTCGACTTCCCGCACGCGTTGGGCCCCACGATGATCGTGAAGCCGCCGTCGGGGATCGACACCGACAGCTCGTCGACGACGACCCGCCCGTCGTAGGCGAGCCGCAGCCCCTCGGCGTGCAGTCGGTCGGTGCTCACGCGCGGCGCCCCCGCCACTCGCTGGCCAGCAGCCAGGCCAGGTACATCCCGCCGATCGCGCCGGTCATGATCCCGACCGGGAGCTGGTCGGGCGCGAACAGCCGCTGCGACGCCAGGTCGCTGCCCTGCAGCAGCAGCGCGCCCATGACCGCCGCGCCCAGCAGCCCGGGCCCGGGCGTGCGCGTGAGGCGCCGCGCCACCTGCGGGGCGGCGAGCGCGACGAACGCGATCGGCCCGGCGGTCGCGGTCGCCACCGCGGTGATCGCGACGGCCACCAGCGTGAGCGTCAGCCGCGAGCGCTCGACGCTCACGCCCAGCGCCGAGGCGGCGTCGTCGCCGAGCTCCAGCAGCGACAGGCGCGGGGACAGCACGAACGCGACCGGCAGCAGCACGGCGAGCGCGATCGCCAGCGGCGTCGCCTGCTCCCAGCCGCGGCCGTCGAGGCTGCCGGCGATCCACACCGCCGCCTCCTGGGCCTCCTCGATGCGCCCGCGCGTCAGCAGGTAGTTGATGAGCGCGAGCAGCATCATGCTGATGCCGATCCCGACGAGCACGAGCCGGTAGCCCTGCACCCCGCCGCCGCGGAACGACAGCAGGTACACGACCGCGGCGGTGGCCAGGCCCGCGCCCAGCGCCCCGGCCGACACCGCGCTCTGCTGGGCGCCGGCGACGATGATCATCACGACCGCGCCGGCCGCCGAGCCGTACGTGAAGCCGATGATGTCGGGGCTGCCGAGCGGGTTGCGGGTGAGGCTCTGGAAGATCGCGCCGGCCACCCCGAGCCCGGCGCCGACCGCCAGCGCGCAGACGACGCGCGGCAGGCGCAGCTCGTTGACGATGAAGTCGGCGGAGCCGTCGCCGCGGCCCATCAGCGCGTCGACGACCTCGCCCACCGACAGCGGGTAGTCGCCCAGGGCCAGCCCGGCGAGCGCGGCCGCCAGCGCGGCCAGCGCCAGCAGCGCGCACACGATCGCGCCGCGGCGGTGCACGCGCACCGAGACGCGCCCGCCGAAGGAGCGGATCGCGGGCGCGCGGACGGCGGGGGTCGACGTCGTCACAGGTGCGCGATCCTCCGGCGGCGCACGATCGCGATGAACACCGGCGCGCCCAGCAGCGCCGTCACGATCCCGACCTGCAGCTCGCCCGGCCTGGCGACGACGCGCCCGATGATGTCGGCGGCCAGCAGCAGGATCGGCGCGAGCAGCATCGAGTAGGCCAGGACCCAGCGCTGGTCGGCCCCGACGATCGCGCGGGCGACGTGGGGGACGGTGAGGCCGACGAAGAAGATCGGGCCGATCGCGGCGGTCGCCCCGCCGCACAGCAGCGTGATCGACAGCGCGCCGAGCAGCCGGGTGCGGCCGATCCGGGCGCCGAGCGCGCGGCCGGTCTCGTCGCCGAGCGCGATCGCGTTCAGCGCGCGCCCGAGCGCGAGCGCGAGCAGGAGGCCGACGACCAGGAACGGCGCGACCTGGGCCAGCGTGTCGGCGTCGCGGCCGCTCAGCGTGCCCACCGACCACGTGCGCCACTGGTCGAACGTGTCGCGGTCCAGCAGCGTCAGCGCCTGGGTGAGCGCCGTGAGCGCGGCGGTGACCGCGGTGCCGGCCAGCGCCAGGCGCACCGGGCTGGCGCCGCTGTGGCCGGCGGCGCCGATCGCGTAGACGACGACCGACGCGACGGCGGCGCCCGCGAACGCGAACCACACGTAGCCGGTGAGCGAGCTGACGCCCAGCACGCCGATCGCGAACACGACCGCGGCCGCGGCGCCCGCGTTGACGCCGAGCAGCCCCGGGTCGGCCAGCGGGTTGCGCGTGAGCGCCTGCATGAGCGCGCCGGCGAGCCCGAGCGCGACGCCGACCGCGAGGCCCAAAAGCGTCCGGGGGACGCGCAGGTCGCGCACGATGACCGCCTCTTCGCCGTCGCCGCCGTGCAGCAGCGCGTCGATGACGGTGGAGAGGTCGATCGACCGGGTCCCGATCGCGACGCTCGCGCCCATGAGGAGCACGAGCACGGCGAGCGCGAGCGCCAGCCCGAGCGCGCGGGAGGGCGCGGCGGCGCGCAGACGGGGGACCGGCGTCGTCGGCGGGCTGGCAGCCATTAGGGCTGCCTAAGCTAGCGCGCGGAGGCCGCCTTCGTCGTTCCGGCGGGACCGGGTTCGGGCTGGTCGCCGAGGGCCTCGACGCCGCCGCCGATGAAGATCATCGCCTGGTCGACCAGCGCGACCATCTGGGGGACGAGCTCGGCCGGCGTGGCCGCCTCGGCGTCCTTGAGCTCGCGCCCGAGTGCGTCGAGCGCCGCCATCGTCGCGGCGCCCACCATGTGCGGGATGAGGTCGTCGGATGGCAGCCCCAGGTCGTCGGCGACCGCGAGGGCGATGATGCGCTCGAAGCGCTCCTGCAGGCCGCGCTCGTAGGTGCGCAGGGCGGGGTCGGACTCGATCAGCTCGCGCCGGCAGCGCATCGCGTCGAAGTCGATGTCCCGCTGCATCGCGTCGAGCACCTCGACGATCCAGGCGCGCAGCGCGCCGATCGCGGACTCGCCCTCCCGGCGCTCGGCCAGGCGGTCCTGCAGGCGCTGGAAGACCGCCTCGTGGTCGTGGAAGACGAGCTCCTCCTTTACCGGGAAGTACGCCGATACCGTGCGTGGCGAGACCTCCGCCGCGTCGGCGATGTCGCGGATCGTCGTGCCGTTGAACCCGCGCTCGGTGAAGAGCTCGGCGGCGACGCGCAGGATCGTCTCGCGCGTGCGCTGCTTCTTGCGCTCGCGCAGGCCGAGCTCGTGCTCGTCGGGGGCGTCTGCGTCCGTACCCATCTCCTGGGGGCACGATATCACAGAAAGTTGCAGTAGCTGCAAAGCTGCATTCTTAGAAAACTTGCAGTGACTGTGGTAGGGTGCTCGCGCCCATGTCTGCCCTCCTCGCCTCCATTGCCCGCTCGCTCTCCCGTCACTGGGTACGCGGCCTCATCGCCCTCGTCGTCGGCATCCTGCTCGTCGGCGCCATCGCCGGCTCGCAGAGCGGCTCCGCCCCCGAGGACTTCTCCATCCCCGGCGCGGAGTCCCAGAAGGCCGTCGACCTGCTCGAGGAGCGCTTCCCGGCCCAGTCCGGCGCGCAGGCCCAGATCGTCTTCACCACCGCCGACGGCACGCTCGAGAGCGAGCCGCGCCAGGCGGCGATCAACGGCACGCTCGCGCAGATCGCCGAGCTGCCCCACGTCAGCTCGACCGTCGAGCAGATGGAGCCGATGCTGTCTGAGGACGGGCGCACCGGCCTCTCGACCGTCACCTACGACGTCCCCGGCGTCGACATCGAGCAGGAGGACGGCCAGAAGCTCATCGACACGGCCGAGACCGCCGAGACCGACGGCATCACCGTCGAGATGCGCGGCGAGGTCGTCGACTGGGCCAGCCAGTCGGAGTTCCCGCTCGGCGAGCTCATCGGCATCGGCATCGCGATCGTCCTGCTGACGCTGCTGTTCCGCTCGTTCGCGGCGATGCTCACGACGCTGATCGGCGCGCTCGTCGGCGTGATGATCAGCCAGATGATCCTGGCGGCGGTCGCCAAGCCGATCGGGATCCCCGAGTTCGCGAACACGATCGCGGTCATGCTCGGCCTCGGCGCCGGCATCGACTACGCGCTGCTGATCGTCGGCAGATACCGGGAGCAGGTGGTCGCCAACGGCAACGACAGCGTCGACGCGGCCGCCAAGGCGAACGCCACGTCCGGCGTCTCCGTCGTGGCCGCCGGCACGATCGTGATGATCGCCATCGCCGGCCTGCTCGCCGTCGGCATCCCGCTGGTCGGCAAGATGGGCCTGGGCTCGGCGATCGCCATCGCCGCCGTGGTCGTCTCGTCGATCACCGTGCTGCCGATCTTCATGGGGATGCTGAAGCGCTGGCTGCGCCCGCGCGACCCCGCGCACGTGGCGCGCTCCGCGGGCTTCGAGCGCTGGGGCCGGTTCCTCACGCGGCGCCCGGCCGCGGCCGTCGCCGTCGGCGGCCTGCTGCTGGTCCTGTTCGCGATCCCGGTCACCGACATGCGCCTCGGCCAGCCCGACGACGGCAACCAGCCGACGTCGCTGACCCAGCGCCAGGCGTACGACCAGATCGCCTCGGCCTTCGGCGCCGGCTTCAGCGGCCCGCTGCTGCTGGCGATCGAGAACCGCGACGGCTCGGAGCTGCAGCCGGCCGACCTCGACCGGCTGAAGACCTCGCTGGAGGGCGCCAGCGGCATCGAGAGCGTCGCCGACCCCGAGCTCAACGACGCCGGCGACACCGCGACGCTCGTCGCGATCCCGACCACGTCGCCGCAGAACGAGGCGACCGCCGACCTCGTCGAGCGCCTGCGCGACCGCGACCTCCCGGCCGCCGTCGACGGCACGCAGCTCAACGTCTACGTCGGCGGGCAGGTGGCCGCGTTCATCGACTTCTCCGACAAGATCGCGTCGCGGCTGCCGCTGTTCATCGGGATCGTGATCGGCCTGTCGATCCTGCTGCTGATCGCCGTGTTCCGCTCGATCTGGGTGCCGCTGGCCTCGGCGGTGTTCAACCTGCTGTCGGTCGGCGCCGCCTACGGCGTGGTCGTCGCGGTGTTCCAGTGGGGCTGGGGCGCGTCGCTCATCGGCGCCGGCGACGACGTGCCGATCATCTCGTTCGTCCCGCTGTTCATGTTCGCGATCCTGTTCGGGTTGAGCATGGACTACAACGTCTTCCTGCTCTCGCGGATCCGGGAGGCGTACTTCGAGGGCGACTCGCCCAGGGAGTCGGTGGTCCACGGCCTGTCGCGCATCGCGAAGGTGATCCTCACCGCGGGCCTGATCATGGCGTCGGTGTTCCTGGCGTTCGTGACCGGCAGCGACACGATCATCAAGATGTTCGGCCTCGGCCTCGGCGCCGCGATCCTCATCGACGTGCTGATCGTGCGCATGATCGTGTCCCCGGCGCTGATGGCGCTGCTGGGCGACCGCGCCTGGTGGATCCCGCGCTGGCTGGATCGCGTCCTGCCCGACGTCTCGCTCGAGGGCCATCACGACAGCCGCGCCGAGCGGGTGGCCGAGCGCGAGAAGGTCCCCGCCTAGGACGGCGACCGCCGGACGGCGCGCCGGCTACCGGCGCGCCTCCGCCGGGCGCCCCTCGGCGAGGAAGCGCTCCACCCACTCGCGCGAGCGCCCGCCCGACTGGCGCTGCAGCGGCGGCTCGGGCAGCTCGACGTCGTCGCCGCCCGGGATGTCCAGGTGCGCGAGGACCCGGCGCATCGTCGGCTCCCAGGCGCCCACGAGGTCCTCGTAGAACACCGTGAGCGGCCGGCTGCCGGCCTGCGCGAACAGCGTGCTCCACTGGTCCTCGTGCTCGGTCAGGTACCGCACGAGGTGCTCGATCGCGCCGCGGTGGTAGACCGGGTCGGACGCGTCGTCGCGCCGGTCGGCGCGCCAGGCCTGGGTCTGGATCGCCGTCCACAGCGACACCGCCTGCTGGACCTTGTCGAGCCGCACGACGCGCACGTACCGGGCGCCCGGGAACGCGGCCTCGAGCACGTCGAGGTCGCCGTCGCCGTCGAACGCGCCGGTCTCGCGCAGCCGGCCGGTCAGCTCGCCGAGGTAGCCGAACATGAGCTTGGCCGCGAACACGCCGTTGGGCGTGGTGCCCTGGTCGCGCGCCCAGGCCAGGTAGTCGAGGTACGTGCGCGCCCGCGCCAGCTCGGGCGCGGGCTCCCGCTCGACCCGAGGCAGCAGCGCCTCAAGCTCGGCGTCCGGAAGGTCGAAGTACTCGTGAGGACGCCGGGGGACGTCGGTGGCGCGCAGCGCCTCGAAGTACTCGGCGGGACGTCCGGCCACGCCCGTCCGCGCGAGCGCCTCGCAGAAGAGGGTGCTCCCGCTGCGCGGGGTGGCGCAGACGAAGTAGGAGTGCCGTGGCGCCGTCCAGGTCATGAAGTCCACTAAATCAGTAGAGATGCTACCTTCAATCAGCGGCGTGGTTCACAGCGGCGATACCCCAAACGTGCTGTACGTGCACTCGCATGACACGGGTCGGCACGTGCAGCCCTACGGCCACGCGGTCGAGACCCCCGCGATCCAGCGCCTGGCCGACGAGGGCGTGCTGTTCCGCCACGCGTTCTGCACCGTGCCCGCGTGCTCGGGCAGCCGCGCCGCGCTCCTGACCGGCCGCTACGCGCACGAGACCGGCATGACCGGGCTCGCGCACCGCGGCTGGGCGCTGGACGACTACGGCCAGCACCTCGTCCACACGCTGCGCGGCGCCGGCTACTGGACCGGCCTCGTCGGCGAGCAGCACGTCAGCGCCGACCCCGGCGTCCTCGGCTACGACGCCGTCTCGGACCTGCCCGACCACCACGCCGAGACGGTCGCGCCCGCGTTCGAGCGCCTCCTGGCCCGGCGCCCCGCGGATCGGCCGTTCTTCGCCTCGGTCGGGTTCGTCGAGACCCACCGCGACTTCCGCGAGCCGGTCGACGAGCGCGACGCCCGCTGCGCGCTGCCGCCGGCCAACCTGCCCGACACGCCGCAGACCCGGCGCGACGTGGCCGCCTTCAAGGCCAGCGCCCGCCGCCTGGACCGCGGCATCGGCGCCGTGCTCGACGCGCTGGACCGCCACGGCCTGGCCGAGAGCACGCTCGTGATCTTCACCACCGACCACGGCGTCCCGTTCCCGGGCGCCAAGGCGACGCTGCGCGACCAGGGCCTGGGCGTGCTGCTGATCCTGCGCGGGCCGGGCGGGTTTCGCGGCGGCCACGTGCAGGACGCGCTCGTCACGCACCTCGACCTGTTCCCGACGATCTGCGACGTCGCCGGCATCGACCCGCCGGGCTGGCTGCAGGGCCGCTCGCTCGTGCCGCTGGCGGGCGGCACCGAGCTGGAGCTCCACGACGCGGTGTTCGGCGAGCTGACCTACCACGTCGCCTACGAGCCGCAGCGCAGCGTGCGGACCCGCCGCTGGAAGTACATCCGCCGCTTCGGCGACCGCGAGCGCCCGGTGCTGGCCAACGTCGACGACGGCCCCTCCAAGGACCTCCTGCTCGAGCACGGCTGGGCCGACCGCCCGCAGCCCGCCGAGCAGCTCTACGACCTCGTGTTCGACCCGCTCGAGTGCCACGACCTCGCCGGCGACCCCGGCCACGCGCCGATCCTGCGCGAGCTGCGCGACCGCCTCGACCGCTGGATGCAGGAGACCGGCGACCCCCTGCTCGACGGCGACGTGCCGCCGCCGCCCGGCGCGCTCGTCAACGACCCCGACGACGTCTCGCCCGAGACGCCGCCGCGCGTGGCCGGCCGCACTCACCAGCCCGCCTGACCGCAGGCCGCGCGTCAGCGTGAAGCCGCGCGCCTGCTCGTATCGCGACTGGCGATTTCTTTCCACCCCCTGGAAAGAAATCGCCACTCGCGTCCCGGACTCGTGCGTCGAGGTCGGTGATCGTCAGCGCCTCGAAGAAGTCGCGGTGACGGGCGATCGCCACGACCGCCGACCCGACCCCGCCCGCGCCGACGACGAGCACGCGCATGCGCGTCAGCCCTGCTCGGCTCGCAGCTTCAGCTCGCGGGCGGCGTCGCCGACCAGCACCTGGCGCACGCGGTCCACCGCGGGGCCGCGCAGCAGCATGCCCAGCATCCGCCCGGGGTCGACCTCGAGCATGTACGTCGCGCGCGTGAGCCCGGCGTCGAGCTCGTCGAACGACCACCCGCCCTGCAGCGCCTTGACCTCCCCGCGCTCCTGCACGCAGCGGATCGCGGTGTGCGGCTCGAACGAGAACCGCAGCACGGAGCGGACCGTCTTCACCTTCGCGTCGGACACGGTCTCCACGAGCACCGGGCGGCCGTGCGCGTCGCGCTCGAGCACGTCGACGTCGCGCAGCGAGGTCTGCCACTCCGGCGCGCGCTCGAGGTCCGCGGCGATCGACCAGCAGAGCTCGATGTCCGCGGCGATCTCGACCGTGCTCTCCCCGATCAGCGTCCCCATCTCAGGGGCTCAGCATAGGCGGGCGCGTGATCTTCGCGCCGCACCCGTGTTGCAGGGGAAAGGAGTCCGACGAGGAGGAACCCGTTCCATGCGACGTTCGACGATGCTGGCCTGGGGGGCCGCCGCGCTGCTGGCGGCGACGCCGGGCGCCGCGCTCGCCCACGGCGACCGCGACAAGGACCACGACGACGACGCCGGCGCGACGGTCGCGACCGTGGCCTCGTTCGCCGACGGCACCCTGACCCTGACGCTCACCGACGGCTCGACGCTGGCCGGCAAGGTCACCGATCGGACCGACATCGACTGCCATCGCGCCGCCACCGCGCGCAGCGCGCGCAAGCACGGCAAGCACGGCAAGCACCGGGGCCATCAGCGCGGCCGCGGGCACGACGACGGCCATCGGCGCGGCCACGGCCGGGGTCACCGCCACCATCACCACGGCGACGACTGCACCTCCGCCGACCTGACCGCGGGCGCCGCGGTCCGCGAGGCGACGGTCCGCGCGACGACCGCCGGGGCCGTGTTCACGGAGGTCGAGCTGGTCAAGTAGCGCCGGGCCGGGTAGGACCTGCGGGGAATGGAGCCCGGTTCGCTCACGCATCCGGTGCGCCTGGCGGGGAGGTCGCTGCTGCGACTCCAGTCCGACGCGCGCCTGACGGAGCTCGCCCGCGCCGGCCACGAGCCGGCCTTCGCGGCGATCGTCGACCGCTACCGCCCCGCGCTGCTCGGCTACTGCACGCGCATCCTCGGCCCCGAGCGGGCCGAGGACGCCGTGCAGCAGGCGCTCGCCAGCGCCCATCAGGCCATGACCTCCGGCGACGACCGACCGCTGCGGCTGCGCCCGTGGCTGTACCGCATCGCCCACAACACCGCGCTGAACGTCCTGCGCGCCCGCCGCGACGAGGCCGAGCTCAGCGACGCCGCCCTGGCGTCGGGCGGGGCGCCCGACGAGACGCTCGCCCAGCGCGAGCGGCTCGAGGAGATCCTGGCGGCGATCGCGACGCTGCCGCCCGCGCAACGCGACGCGCTGCTGCTGCGCGAGCTGGAGGGGCGCTCGCACGAGGAGATCGCCGACGCGCTCGGCGTCAGCAGCGGCGCCGCCCGCGCCGTGATCTTCCGGGCCCGCGCCGCCGTGCGGGCGGCATGCACCGCGCTGACGCCGTCCCCGCTGCTGATGCGGCTCGCCGAGGTCGCGGGCACCAGCGGCGGCGAGCACGCGTCGGGGACCGTGGCCAAGGCCGCCGCGGGCGTGCTCGCCGCGTGCGCGGTCGTCGGCGGCGCCACCGGCGGGATCGTCGAGCGCCGCGGCGCCGACCGCCCGGTCGCCCATGCCCAGAGCGGGCGCGACGACGGAGGGGAGCGCGCGGCCGACCCCGGCGCGCCGCCGCCGCAGGAGGAGCCGGTCGCCCGGGCCGCGGCGACCGGGGCGGCGGCGTCCGCGCCGCCCGGACGGGCGGCGCGCCAGCGCGACCGCGACCGCGACCGCGGACCGCAGCGCACCGGCCGCCGCGTCGTCGCGGTGGCCGGGGTCGGCGCGCTCGCCGATCGCCACGACCGCGAGCGCGACGTGCGCACGGCGGAGCCCGACGACCGCCGCGACGGGGACCGCCGCCACGGCGGCACGGTCGCGCCGCCGCCGCAGGCCGCCGCCCCGGAGCGCGACGGCCGTCGCGACCGCCACCGCGGCCGCGACCACGAGCAGGACGCGGGCGGCGAGCCCGCGCGCCCGGAGCGGTCGCGTCCGGACCGCGGCCGCCCGGGCGGCGCGGCGCCGCCCGCGCCCGGCGCCGAGGACGTCGACCGGGACGACCGCGGCCACCCCGACGAGGACGCCGACGCCCGCGACGACCGCGGCCAGGGCCGCCTCCACGGCGGGCCCGGCCGCCGCGGCGGGCCGCCGCCGGGCGCGGCGGCCGCGCCCGACGACGGCGACGAGGACTACCCGACCGGCGGCGTCTCCGGCAGGCGCGCCAACGCGGCCTCCATGTCGGCCTCGGAGAACTCGGGGTCCTCCAGCGAGCCCGACAGGTAGGCGTCGTAGGCGGACATGTCGAAGTCGCCGTGGCCCGACAGGTTGAAGAGGATCACGCGCTCCTCGCCGGCCTCGCGCGCCGCCAGCGCCTCGTCGACCGCGCCGCGGATCGCGTGCGACGACTCCGGCGCCGCGATGATCCCCTCGGTGCGGGCGAACTGCAGCGCGGCCGCGAAGCAGTCGTTCTGACGCAGCGCGCGCGCCTCGACCAGCCCCTCCTTCACCAGCGCCGACACCAGCGGCGAGTCGCCGTGGTAGCGCAGCCCGCCGGCGTGGACGGGCGGCGGCACGAAGTCGTGGCCGAGCGTGTACATCGGCATCAGCGGCGTCAGCCCGGCCGTGTCGCCGTAGTCGTAGCGGTACACGCCGCGCGTGAGCGTCGGGCACGCCGCCGGCTCGACGGCCAGGAAGCGGGTCTTGGCCTCGCCCCGCAGGACGCGTCGCAGGAACGGGATCGCGATCCCGCCGAAGTTCGACCCGCCGCCGCACGCGGCGATGACGACGTCGGGGTCGTCACCGGCCATCTCCATCTGGGCGATCGACTCGATCCCGATGACGGTCTGGTGCAGCAGCACGTGGTTGAGCACCGACCCTAGCGAGTAGTTCGTGTCGTCGCGCTGCACGGCCAGCTCGACGGCCTCGGAGATCGCGATGCCCAGCGAGCCGGTCGGGTGCGAGGCCTGGTCGCGCCCGGCCTGCGTCAGGTCCGACGGCGAGCGGTGCACGGTCGCGCCCCACGTCTGGATCATCGAGCGGCGGTAGGGCTTCTGGTCGTAGGACGAGCCGACCATGAAGACCTCGCACTCCAGCCCGAACAGGGCGCACGCGAAGGCCAGCGAGGAGCCCCACTGGCCGGCGCCGGTCTCGGTCGTCAGCTTCGTGATCCCGGCCTGCTTGTTCTCGTAGGCCTGCGGGATCGCCGTGTTGGGCTTGTGCGAGCCGGCCGGCGACGTGCCCTCGTACTTGTAGTAGATGCGGGCGGGCGTATCGAGCTCGCGCTCCAGGCGGCGGGCGCGGAACAGCGGCGTCGGGCGCCACAGCCGGTAGGCCTCGCGGACCGCCTCGGGGATCGCGATCTCCGGCTCGGCGGAGACCTCCTGCTGGATGAGCGCCATCGGGAAGATCGCGCTCAGGTCCTCCGGGCCGGCGGGCTGCATCGTGGCGGGGGAGAGCGGGGGAAGCGGCGGGCCGGGGAGGTCGGCCATCAGGTTGACCCAGGCGGTGGGGATCTGCTCCTCGGAGAGCAGGTACTTCGTGGTCGGCTCGGACATGGGCGGGATCATGCCGCGCCGGGCGCGCGCCCGCACCCGCCCCTCAGTTGAGCGACGGGTCGTCGGGCATCCGCGCCACCAGCGCGTACGGCCCGCCGAGCGCCTCCAGCGCGGTGCGCCACAGGTCGTCGGCCTCGTCGGAGAACGGGTCGCCGGCGCTCAGCGGCGCCACGATCCAGTCCTCGCGCTCGAGCTCGGCGTCGAGCTGCCCGGGCCCCCATCCGCTGTGGCCGATGAACGCGCGCAGGCGCCGGGTGCGGTCGCCGACGCGCTCCAGCGGCTCCCCGTCGGTGACGAGCCCGAGGCTGCCGGCGACGATCAGCGACTCGCCCGGGTCCTCGAAGTCGGCGAGCAGCACGACGTCGGCCGGCTGCACCGGGCCGCCGACCCACAGCCGCGCCGCGCCGCCGCCGAGCGCCTCCAGCAGCTCGGGCACCGTGTCGGCGACCAGCAGCGGCGACGGGCGGTTGAGCACCAGGCCCAGCGCGCCGTCGGGCCCGTGCGCGCAGACCAGGATCACCGTGCGCCGGAAGTTCGGATCCTCCAGCGTCGGCGCGGCGATCAGCAGCTTCCCGGTGAGCGACTCCGGTTCGGTCACACCCTCAGTCTGGCGCGTGCGTCGCGGACGGCGCTCCGTGCCTCCTCTCCCTCCATGCCCAGCGCCCGCAGCAGGTCCACCGCGGTCGAGCGGACCTGGCCCACGATGACGCTCACCGACAGGTTGCCGGTGTGCTCCAGGGCGGCGGTCGAGCGGGCGGCCGCGTACAGCGCGGCCTCCTCGGCGGCCCCGGCCCGGCGCGGGTCGTCGAGCTCGATCGCCAGCCCGCGCACGGCGGCGGCCAGGTCGCCGATCGCCTCGACGGCCAGCGGCGGCACGTTCTCGTCCAGCTCGACGGCGCGGACCGCCCCGCGCGCGAGCACGCGCGTGTTGCGCACCGCGGCGTCGAGCCCGCTCGCCGCCGCCTCGAACACCGGCAGCCGCCGCAGCGAGCGCCGCCGCGCCGGCACGAGCGTGAGCATCTCGCGGCCCACGGCCAGCGCCTCGTCGAAGCGCCCGAGCATCGGGTCGATCCGCCGCGCGCGGGCCGCCGCGGCGACCGCGCGGTCGCGGTCGCGGCGCTCGAGCGAGGTGGCGACGTCCTCCAGCGCGGCGGCCAGCTCCTCGACGATCGGCTCCAGCTCGCGCCGGACGAGGCGCATCGGGTCGGTCGGGAACACCGCGTTGACGAGCAGGCCGATCCCGCCGCCGATCAGCGCGTCGACGAAGCGGCTGCCGTCGAAGCCCGCGTCGGGGAGCTGGATCGTGACGACGAGCACGGCCGAGACCGCGGCCTGGTTGACCAGCAGCCGGCCGCCGCCGACGAGCACCGCGGCGGCCATCGCCAGGGCCACCACGACGCCGATCTGCCAGGCGCCGGAGCCGATCGCGAGCACGATCAGGTCGCCGACGCCGATCCCGACCGCGACGCCGACCGCGAGCTCGAGCGCCCGCCGGCCGCGCTGGCCGTAGGTGAGCCCGAGCGTGAGGATCGCCGCGATCGGCGCGAAGAACGGGCTCGGGTGGTCGGCGACGCGGCGCGCCACGAGGTAGGCGGCGCCGGCCGCCACCGCGCACTGGAGGATCATCGGCCACGACCGGCGCAGCCGCCGCGCGCGGGTCGCCGCGGATCGCCGCGAGCGCGAGCGGGCGCTCGTCAGGAGCTCGGCGGGTCGGCGCGTCGAGGCCACGGGGCGCCCCTACCCCGAGCGCGCTCCGACGCTACGCACGCGCGGGCTCCTGCGCGGTGATGCGGTGCAGCATCGCCGCCGCGATCGCGACGACGCCGACGCCGGCCACGAGGTAGGCCAGGCGCGGCGACCACACGGCGGTCAGCACGCCGCCGAGCAGGAAGCCGACGCCGGGCGCCGCGGCCGCCGTCGACTCCAGCAGCCCGACGACGCGCGCCTGCAGCGTGTCGGGCAGCGCCTCCTGCACGGCGGTCAGCACCGACACCCACTGCACGCCGTTGCCGGTGCCGCCCACGATCGACGCCACGCACGCGAGCACGATCCCCGGCGACGCCGCCATCCCCAGGTAGCCGACCCCGACGAGCGCCGTCGATCCGACCACGAGCGCGCGCGTCGAGCGGTTGCGCAGGCGCGCGAACGCCCAGGAGCCGACGACCATGCCGACGCCCCAGGCGGTCAGCAGCGCGCCGTAGCCGACGTCGCCGGCGTCGAGCGTCTCCTTGGCGAAGACGACCTCGATCGGGATCACGAGGAAGAAGAACACGAACGCGATCGCCTGCGCGGCGATCAGGGTGCGGATGGGCTCGTCGCGCACCGCCGCCAGCCCGGCGCGCACCCGCGCCGTCCAGCGGACCTCGCCGTCCTCGGGCGCGCCGGCCGGCAGCTCGCGCCCGGTCCCGAGGACGACCGCGATGAGCGCGAACGAGGCGGCGTCGACCCACAGCGCCACCGGCGTGCCCGCGGTCGCGACGAGCACGCCCGCGACGACCGGGCCGGCCGCCGAGGTGATCGCGAAGATCGCGTTGAGGAGCGCGTTGCCCCGGCGCAGCGCGCCGTGGGGCTTGAGGATCGTGGCGACCGCCGCGCGCGAGAGGCCCCGGCCGGTCAGCGCCAGGGTGCCGTCGAGCGCGGCGAGCACCAGGACGGCCGGCAGCCAGAAGCGCCCGTCGGCGATGAGGGCGAGCGCGGCGAACGCGGCCGCCTCGATCGCGTAGAGCAGCGGCAGCGAGCGGCTCACGCGCAGGCGATCCAGGCGCGCCGTCAGCCACGGCGCCGCGAACGCCGGGACGAAGCGGGAGCACACGAAGAGCGCGGTCGTGGCGAGCGCGGAGTCGGTCCCGTCGAGGACGAGGATGGCCAGCGCAACGACGCCGAGGTTGTCGCCGAGCTCGTTGATCCCGTAGGACGCCGCCAGACGCTTGAACCCGGCAACGCTCAGAGGGCTTCGCTCGCTCATCACGGCCGCCGGGCACAGTAGCGCGACCGGGACTCAACTTTTGACCGCTCTGCGCCGATAAGCGGGACGGTGCGTCGCAGGACCCACATCGTTGTGGAGCTCGTGCTGCTGCTGGCAGCGCTCTCGATAGCTGCCGCGACGTCGCGCGCCTCGGACTGGGAACCGCTCGGTCTACTGGTCGTCCTGACCATTGTGGCGCTCGCCTCGGACGCCTTGACCATTGAGACCCGGGGCCATCGTCTGTCGGGCTCCTTCATCGCGCTGGTCCTGGCGATGGGCTTCCTCGGCCCGGCGCCCGCCGTCGCGATCGCGATGGCCACGATCGGCTTCGACGCGCTGCGCGACCGGCCGCCGCTGCCCTACGCGCTGAACAACTTCGCCACCTACGCCGTCTTCCCGCTCGTCGGCGGCCTGCTCGCCCGCGGCGCCGTCGACCTCGGCGCGGACCCGCACTCCGCCGTCTACGGCTTCGTGATCTTCGGCGTCTACCTGGTCACGATCGTGATCAACTTCGCGCTGACCGCGCTCGGGTTCCGCCTCGCGCTCGGCAGCCCGATGGGCCGCCAGTGGCGCACGGTGCTCGTGCCGCTGCTGCCGTCCGAGCTGGCGGCCGCCACGCTCGTCCTCGCGTTCTCGGTGATCTACGTGTCGGCGGGGCTCACCGCGCTCGTCGTGCTGATCGTCGCGCTCGTCGCCTTCCAGTACCTCACGCGCGCGCTGCTGATCTCCCAGGAGCGCGCCGAGCAGCTCGAGGCGCGGTCGACCGAGCTCGCCTCGCTGCAGGTGGGCGTGCTGGCCGCGCTCGTGCAGACGCTCTCGCTGCGCGACAAGATGACCGCCCGCCACTCGGCGGCCGTCGCCCGGTACGCGCGCGCGATCGCGCGCGCGACCGGCTGCAGCGAGGAGCAGCAGGATCTCGTGCACACCGCCGGGCTGCTGCACGACATCGGCAAGTTCATCTTCCCCGACCGCATCCTGTTCGCCGACCGCCGCCTCAGCGACGACGACTGGCAGATCGTCAAGCGCCATCCGGCGCAGGGCGCGCGGGTGGTCGGCAAGGTCGCCGGCCTGGGGCCGGTCGCGGAGATCATCCGCTGCCACCACGAGCGCATCGACGGGCGCGGCTACCCGCGCGGGCTGCGCGGCGAGGAGATCCCGCTCCTGTCGCGCATGATCTCGATCGCCGACACCTACGACGTGATGACCGCGCGCGACTCCTACCGCGAGCCGGTCACGCAGGAGGAGGCGATCGCCGAGCTGCGGCGCGTCGCCGGCACGCAGCTCGACGCGCATCTCGTCGAGGTGTTCATCGGGCTGCTGCGCGAGGCCGGCGTCGGCTTCCAGCACACCACGGACGCCGACTTCGAGGCCGAGCTCAACGTCGAGGCCCGGGTCCGGGCCTTCGTGGGCGGCTGAGCACACCGTATTGCAGCGCGCCTGAGAGGCCTGAGTAGGTTTGAAAAGCCCTGCTCAGAGCTGAAAGCCTGGTCTAGAACATCCGTCCAGGTTTCGCGTGGGTGACTAAAGCACCCTTTTCGCAGCGAAACGCAGGTGTCACAGTACTCACTGCAATTCCAGGCAGCACGAAGCGGGCGCTGCAACGCCCGCTTCGTGGAGGTACTGCCAATCGGTCCAGCATGCGCCGCAGGGGGGCTGCGGCGGAAAGGAGCGCCACGGTGGGCTTCAAGATGTAGTCACAACCTGCCAATGGCAGGATCTTGAGGACGTCCCACCGGGGCGTCCTCAGTCTTTTTCGGCACGGGCGCGCCGCACTGGAGGGCGGCAAGCGCGTTTTCAACGGATGTTCGAGTCGGAGGAGGGGGCACGATCGCCGACGCAGTCGAGACCGAGCTGGCCGCCGTGGCGCGCCTGCAGACCGAGCCGACCGGCACGCCGCTGCGCGCGGTGGCCCAGATCGCCCGCGTCGCCGGCGACCTCGACCCGGCGGCCGACGACGCCCTGCGCTCTCGCCGGCACCGCGCCGCCCTGCGCCAGGTGGCGGCCACGGCCGCGCGCGCGGCCGCGGACACCCACGGCGCGTTCGGCGACCGGCCGGGGCCCGAGCGCGCCTTCGGGCGCGTGCTCGCCGAGGCGGGCGCCCGCGCCCGGGCGCGCGGCCGCGCGCCCGGGGCGATGCGCGCGCTGAGCGCGGTCGCGTCGGCGGCGCTCGCCCTCCCCCCGATCCCGGACGAGGGCGACGCCGACTGGCAGCTCGGGGCGATCGCCTTCGTCGACGAAGCGCCCCTGCGCGCCCTCTACGCCGCCTACGTCGAGCTGGTCGCCGCCGCGCTGGTCGAGCTGACCTCCGGCTGATCGGCCGGGTCCAGCAGGTCCGCCTCGAACCACGTGTGGCGGCCCTCCAGGATCCCCTGGGCGGCCCGGTACTGGTCGGCGTCGTCGTTGGACCACAGCTCGTGGAACAGCCGGTCGGCCCGGCGGCGCGCCTGCTTGGCGAACAGGTCGGCCAGCTCGCGCGCCTCGTCGGTGCCCAGCGAGGTCGCGTAGACGACCGCGCACGAGATCGCGTACAGCTCGGCGCCGATGTCGACGATGCGGCCCAGAAGGTGCCCCTTCTGCTCGAGGCGCGCCTGGTAGCGGCCCATGAGGTAGAAGGTCGACCGCGCGAGCTTGCGCGAGCCGCGCTCGACGTAGCGCATGTGGCCGGCGAGCGGCCCGAACTCGTCGAACGACCCGGGCTTGATGCCCTCGCCGACCGCGAGCTTCGGGAACCACGTCGCGTAGAAGCCGCCGGCCTTCAGCGCGCCCTTGGCCTTGTCGGCCACCGCGGTCTTGGGGTCGAGGATGTCGCCGGCCACCGCGAGGTGCTGGTCGACGGCCTCGCGGGCGATCAGCAGGTGCATGATCTCCGTCGAGCCCTCGAAGATGCGGTTGATGCGCATGTCGCGCAGGAGCTGCTCGGCCGGGACCGGCTTCTCGCCGCGCGCCCGCAGCGACTCGGCGGTCTCGTAGCCGCGCCCGCCGCGGATCTGGATCATCGCGTCGATGACCTGCCAGCCCAGCTCGGAGCCGTAGAGCTTGGCCAGGGCGGCCTCGATGCGGATGTCGTTGCGCTTGTCGTCGGCCAGGCGGCTGGAGACGTCGACGAGCGCCTCGATCCCGAACGCCGAGCCGGCGATGAACGCCAGCATCTGCGCGACCGGGTCGTGCTTGCCGATCGGCTGGCCCCACTGGCGGCGCTCGGCGGCGAACTCGCGCGCGATCTTCAGCGCGTACTTCGTCATCGACGCGCAGATCGCGGGCAGCGACAGGCGCCCCGTGTTCAGCGTGGTCAGGGCGATGCGCAGGCCCTGGCCCTCCTTGCCGACGAGGTTCTCGGCGGGCACGAACACGTCCTCGAACGTCGTCAGCGAGTTCTCGATGCCGCGCAGGCCCATGAACTGGTTGCGCGTCTTGACGCTGATGCCCTCGCTGTCGTAGGGGACGATGAACGCCGAGATGCCGCCCCGGTGGCCCTCGCTCTTGGGCACGACGGCCATCACGATCACGACGTCGGCGATCGCGCCGTTCGTCGCCCACAGCTTCGTCCCGTTCAGGCGGTAGCCGCTGCCGTCCTCGGTCGGGACCGCGCTCGTCGTCATGCGCGCCGGGTCGGAGCCGACGTCGGGCTCGGTCAGCAGGAACGCGGACACGTGCGTGCGCGCGACCTTCGGCAGCCACTCGCGCTTCTGCTCCTCGGAGCCGAACATGCGCAGCGGCTCGGGCAGCCCGATCGACTGGTGGGCCGACAGCA
The DNA here is from genome assembly GCA_035565675.1 of Capillimicrobium sp. Taxonomy (GTDB): domain Bacteria; phylum Actinomycetota; class Thermoleophilia; order Solirubrobacterales; family Solirubrobacteraceae; genus Capillimicrobium. The sequence continues at coordinate 27,988 of DATMSA010000093.1, forward strand.
GCGTCGACAGCGAGCTGTGCCAGGTGCCCGCCAGCGCGAGCGCCTTGTTGTAGTAGACCTGGCTGAGGCCCAGGCCGCCGTACTCCTCGGGGATCTTCATCCCCAGCGCGCCGAGCTCCTTGAGGCCGTCGATCACCTCGTCGGGGATCTTGGCGTCGCGCTCGATCTGGAAGGGGTCGACCTTCTCGGTCAGGAAGCTGCGCAGCTGCGCCAGGAACGCCTCGCCCTTGGCGGTCGTCTCGGGCGCCTCGGGGGGCTGCGGGTGGATGAGGTCGGGGCGGAACGACCCGAGGAACAGCTCCTTGCCGAAGCTGGGCTGCGTCCACTCGGTCTCGCGACTCGCCTCCGCGACCTGCTTGGACTCTTCGTAGGTGGGGTTCGCGGCCATGGCGTAGGTCTACCCGATTGGCGAGTCAACCAGTGTGCGAACCGTCGGCGGATGGCCGTACCGTTGACGCATGCAGCGCGATTCCTCGCTGCGCGACGGGATGCGCGCCGCCCTTCCGCTGACCCTGCCGGTCCTGGCCTTCGGGATCTCCTTCGGCGTGGTCGCGCAGCCGATCATCGGCGGGCTCGCCGCCTCGGTGATGTCGGCGATCGTCATCGCCGGCGCCGCGCAGGTGGCGGCCGTGACCGTCATCGACGCCGGCGGCGGGGTCGCGGCCGCCGTCGCGGCCGGGCTGCTGATGAACGCCCGCTTCCTGCCGATGAGCTTCGCGGTGACGCCGTCGCTGCGCGGCCGCCGCTCGCGCCAGGCGCTCGAGGCGCAGACGATCGTCGACGCGTCGTTCGTGCTGGCCGGGCGCGGCGACGGCACGTTCAGCCGCGGCATGCTGATCGGCTCGTGGACGCCGCAGACCGTCGCGTGGGTCGGCGGCACGGTCATCGGCGTGCTGCTGGGCGAGCTGATCCCCGATCCGCAGACGCTGGGCCTCGACGCGCTGTTCCCCGCGTTCTTCCTGACGCTGCTGGTCGGCGACGTGCGCTCGTCGGGCACCCGGCGCACGTACGCGGTGATCGGGCTGGCGGCGGCGATCACGGTGGCGCTCCTGCCGGTCGCGCCCGCCGGCCTGCCGGTGATCGTGGCCGCCGCCGCGGCCCTGCTGGGGCTGCGCCGGTGACCGCGGTCTGGGCCACGATCGGGCTGCTCTGCGTCGGCACGATCGCGATCAAGGCGGCGGGGCCGCTCGTGCTCGGCGACCGCGAGCCGGGCGGGCGGGCACTGTCCGTCATCGCGCTGCTGTCGCCGGCGGTGCTGGCGGCGCTGATCGTCTACCAGACGTTCGCCGGCCACCCGTCGGGCCTCACGGTCGACGCCCGCGTGGCCGGGCTGGCCGCCGCCGGGGCGGGCCTCGCGGCGCGGCTGCCGATGCTCGCGGTGATGGTGCTCGCCGCCGCGGTCACCGCGGCCGTGCGCGCGCTCGGCTGACGCGTTCGCGCAAGTTCCGCTCGCCGCCGGCGTTCTCGGCGACATGCCCCGCCACGTCGCCCTCCTCCTCGCCGGCGCCGCCGCGCTCGCGCTGCCCGCGTCCGCCGGCGCCGAGCCGGCCTCGCTGCCGCCCGACGAGCGCGCGCTGAGCGCCGAGCCGGGCGCGTGCGCCACCGCCGCCTACCGGGCGCCGATGGCCGGCTTCCTGAGCCTGCGCCTCGACGGCGGGGCGGGCGACTGGGACCTGGCGCTGCGCGACGCGGCGACGGACCTGCCGCTGCGGACCTCGCGCTCGTTCGGCGCGCGCGAGCTGATCCAGGGCTTCGTGACCTCCGGGCAGGAGGTGGTGGCAGAGGCGTGCCGGCGCGCGGGAGCGCCGGCCGCCGCCACCGTCTCGTTCGAGCTGTTCGACGTGGCGCCGCCCGCGACGCAGACCGCCTCGCTGGTGCGCGTGCCCGCCGACCGGGCGCTGCTCGAGCGCCTCGAGCGGCTCGGGCTCGACGTCACCCACCACGTCCGCGGCGGCAAGGCCGACGTCGTCGTGGCCGGCGCCCCGCAGCTTCGGCTGCTGCGCCGGCTGGGGCTGGCGCCGGTGACGCGGATCGCCGACCTCGGCGAGCACTACGCGCAGGCGCGCCGGGCCGACGCCGCCCGCGCGGGGCTGCGCTCCTCTCTGCCGTCCGGGCGCACGAGCTATCGCGACCTCGACGACATCCAGACCGAGCTCAAGCAGCTCGTCGCCGACCACCCCGGCCGCGTGCGGCCGGTGACGATCGGGACGACGTTCCAGGGCCGCGCGATCGAGGGCGTCGAGATCGCCGACGGCGTGCAGGGCGCCGACGGCCGCCCGACGTTCTTCCTCATGGGGGTCCACCACGCGCGCGAGTGGCCGTCCGCGGAGTCCACGATGGAGCTCGCCCACCTGCTGGCCGCCGGCGAGGGGGAGCGTGTCGCGTCGATCCTGCAGCGCGTGCGCGTCGTCGTGGTGCCCGTGGTCAACGTCGACGGCTACGTCGCCTCGCGCGAGGCGGCGGCGATCGACCCCGCGGACGCGATCCGCGACGCCAACGGCGGCGAGGAGCCCGACCCGCTGGGCACCGGGCTGCCGCTGTCGACGGTCGAGTCGATCGTGCCGCCGGGCGGCATCCTCACCTACCGCCGCAAGAACTGCTCGGGCGCGATCCCCGATCCGGCCGTCCCCTGCCAGCTCCAGTGGGGCGTCGACAACAACCGCAACTACGGGAACCTGTGGGGCGGCCCCGGCGCGAGCCCGGACCCGACGTCGCAGAGCCACCACGGCCCCGGGCCGCGGTCGGAGCCCGAGACGCAGGCGGTGTGGGACTACGCGCGCACGCACCAGGTGACGATGCTCGTCTCGATGCACAACGTCGCCGGGCTCGTGCTGCGCCCGCCCGGGCTGGCGTCCAGCGGGACGGCGCCCGACGAGGAGCGCATGAAGGCGATCGGCGACGCGATGGGCCAGGCCACCGGCTACACGTCGCAGTACTCGTTCCAGCTCTACGACACGGCCGGGACGACCGAGGACGACACGTACGCGGCGACCGGCGGCTACGGCTACACGATCGAGATGGGGCCGGTCGACGGCGCGTTCCACATGCCCTACGAGACCGGCGTGGTGCACGAGTGGGACGGCACGGCCGCCGGCAACGGGCTGGGGCTGCGCGAGGCGCTGCTGCTCGCCGCCGAGGCCGCGGCCGAGCCCGCCGACCACGCGGTGCTGACCGGCACCGCGCCGGCGGGCCGGGTGCTGCGCCTGCACAAGGCGTTCGTCACCGAGACGAGCCCGTCGTGCGCGCTGGGCGTCGACCCGCTGGTGTCGCTCGGCGACCCGATCTGCCTCGGCGGCGAGCGCCCGGCGATGCAGCTCCAGGACGAGATCGACACGACGACGACGGTCCCGGCGAGCGGCACGTTCGCGTGGCACGTGAACCCGTCGACGCGGCCGTTCGCGGACGGGACCGAGGCCTACGCGCTCACGTGCGAGACGGCCGGCGGCGACGTGCTCGAGGAGCGCGAGATCGTGGTCGGGCGGGGGGAGACGCTCGCCCTCGCCCTGTCCTGCGCGACGTAGGATCGGGGCGGTCCCGGCGCGGGCGGGCAGCACGCCGGGACGAAAGGAATTAGACTCAGTCTCATGATTGAGCCGTTCACGCTCCCGTTCGTCCAGCGCGGGCTGATCGAGGTGCTGCTGCTGGCCGTCGCCAGCGGGCTCCTCGGCACCTGGATCGTGCTGCGCGGGCTGGCCTTCCACGCCCACGCGGTCGGCACGGCGACGTTCCCCGGGCTGGTGCTCGCGGACGGCCTCGGCTTCGCGGCGCCGCTCGGCGCGCTCGGCGCCGCCCTTCTGTTCACCGCCGGCGTCGCGATCGCGGTGCGCCACGGCACCGACGAGCACGGCCCGGCGATCGCGCTGGTGCTCGTCGCCTGCCTGGCCGGGGGCGTGATCCTCGCCTCCGACGTGTTCGGCTCGGCCGCCAACGTCGACTCGCTCCTGTTCGGCTCCCTGCTGCTCGTCGACACCACCGACATCGTCTTCGCCGCCGTGGCGGCCGCCCTCGCCGCGCTGGCCACCCTCGTGCTCGGCTCCCGCTGGCTGGCCTCCGGCTTCGACCCCGCGAGCGCCGGCGCGCTAGGCCTGCGCTCGCGGGTGCCCGACGCGGTGCTGCTCGTGCTCGTCGCCGTCACCGCCGTCGCGGCGCTCTCGGCGGTCGGCGCGCTGCTGGCCGCCGCACTGCTCGTCGTCCCGGCGGTCACGACCCGCCTGCTCGTCGACCGGCTCGCGGTCTGGCAGCTCTCGACGGTCGTGCTCGCCGCGGTCGAGGGCACCGTCGGGCTGTGGCTCTCCTACCGCACGGACGCCCCGCCCGGGGCCACGATCGCCGCGGTCACCGGCGTCGGCTTCCTCCTCGCCGCCGCCGTGCGCGTGCTCCGCGCCCGGCGGGCCGCCGCGCTGGCCGCGGCGGCCGCGATGCTCGCCGTCGCCGGCTGCGGCTCGAGCGGCGGCGGCTCCGGCGGCGGCGACCGCATCGACGTCGTCGCCAGCACGCCGGTGGTGGCCGACCTCGCGCGCCAGGTCGGCGGCGACCGCGTGAACGTCACCCAGCTCCTGCAGCCCAACAGCGACCCGCACGACTACGAGCCGCGGCCCAGCGACGTGAAGGCGGTCGCGAGCGCGCAGATCGTCCTCGAGAGCGGCCTGGGCCTCGACCACTGGGTCGAGGACGTCGTCGAGCAGTCCGGCGCCGACCCCACCGTCGTCGACCTGTCCCAGGCGCTGCCCGTCCGCCTCGGCGCCGACGGCCACGTCGACGAGGACGAGCACGCGGGCGAGGAGCACGCCGGCGACGAGGAGGAGCACGCCGAGGACGAGCACGGCGAGGACGAGGACGGGCACGACCACGGCGACCACGACCCGCACTGGTGGCACGACCCCCACAACGCGATCGCCGCCACGCGCGAGATCGCGGCCGTCCTCGCCCGCGCCGACCCCGACGCCCGCGCGACGTTCGACCGCAACGCCGAGGACTACGTCGAGCGGCTCGAGGCGCTCGAGACCGGCACCCGCGCGTGCGTCGAGCGCCTCCCCGTCGCCGACCGCAAGCTCGTGACCGATCACGACGCGCTCGGCTACTTCGCGCGCCGCTACGGCATCGCGGTCACCGGCGCCGTCATCCCCTCGCAGTCCACCCAGGCCCAGCCGTCGGCCGGCGAGGTCGCCGACCTCGTGCGCACGATCCGCGACGAGGGCGTGCGCGCGGTGTTCCCCGAGAGCTCGGTCAACGAGAAGCTGGCCGAGGCCGTCGCCCGCCAGACCGGCGCCGCCGTCGGCGACGCGCTGTACGCCGACACGCTCGGCCCCGAGGGCTCCAAGGGCGCGACCTATCTCGAGTCCGAGGCCCACAACGCCGACGCGATCGTGCGGGGGCTCAGCGGCGGGGCCGAGGGCTGCGACCTCCAGGCCGCGATCGCGCCGTGAGGTCGTACCGTTGAGCGTCGTGGCGATCGAAGCCCAGGCCCCGCCCCCCGCCGGCCAGAGCGCGCCGACGCTCGCGCGCGCCTGCGGCGTCAGCGGCGGCTACGGCGGCGAACCGGCGATCGAGGGCCTCGACTTCGCGCTCCCCGCGGGCGCGCGCGTCGGCCTGCTCGGACCCAACGGCGGCGGCAAGACGACGCTGTTCCGGGCGCTGCTCGGCGAGCTTCCCGCCCTGTCGGGCGAGCTCGAGGTGCACGCGCGCTGCGGCGTCGTCCCCCAGACCGAGCGCTCGCGCCTCGACTACCCCGTCAGCGCCCTCGACGTCGCGCTCATGGGGACGCTCAGCGTCCTGCCGTGGTGGCGGCGGCCGGGCCGCGCCCAGCGCCGCGCCGCCCACGCTGCGCTGGAGCGCGTCGGCCTCGGCCCCCAGGCGCGGCGCACGTTCGGCGAGCTGTCGGGCGGACAGCGCCAGCGGGTGCTGATCGCGCGGGCGCTCGTGCAGGACGCCCGCCTGCTGCTGCTCGACGAGCCGTTCGCCGGCCTCGACGAGCCGAGCAGCGCCCTGCTGGAGGGCCTGCTCGCGGAGCTCGCCGCCGAGGGCCGCGGCCTGCTGATCTCCACCCACGAGGTCGACCAGGCGCGCCGCTGGGACCTCGTGCTGTGCCTCAACCGCGCGCAGGTCGCGTTCGGCGCGCCCGCCGACGTCCTCAGCCGCGAGGTGCTCGAGCGCACCTACGGCGCCCACGTCGTCGAGCTGCCGGGCGGCGGGCGCGGCGTCATGCCCGCCCACCACGGCTGCGACGAGCACGAGCCCGGCCACGAGCACGCCGGCCCCGACCACGTCCACCCGTGATCGACTGGATCGCCGACCCGCTCTCGGACCCCATCCTGCGCCGCGCCGCGCTCGAGATCGTCCTGCTCGGCGTCACCGGCGGGCTGCTGGGCTGCTGGATCGTCTTCTACGAGCTCGCCTACGGCGCCGAGTCGCTCGCGCACGCGCTCTTCCCCGGGCTCGTCGCCGCCGCCCTGCTCGGGCTGCCGCTGCTGCTCGGCGGGGCCGCCGGGATCCTGGCGGCGGCGCTGGCGGTCGCGATCGCCGGGCGGGTGCCGGGCGTCGGCCGCGACAGCGCGGTCGCGGTCGTCGTCACCACGCTGCTGGGGGCGGGCGCGCTGCTGGCGCTCTCGCAGTCCACGCCGCCGGGCCTCGGCGAGCTGCTGTTCGGCGACGTGCTCGGCGTCAGCGACGGCGACCTGGCGCTGGCCGGCGGGCTGGCGCTCGCGGTCGTCGTCGCGCTGCGGCTGCTGCACGGCCGCCTGCTGGCCGTCGGCTTCGACCGCTCCAGCGCCCGGGCGCTCGGCGCGTCGCCGGCGCTCGCCGACGCGGCCCTGGCGATCCTGCTGGCCGCCGCGATCCTCGTCGCCGTCCAGGGCCTGGGGAACCTGCTCGTCGTGTCGATCCTCGTCGGGCCGGCGGCGACCGCGCGCCTGCTCGCCGACCGCATGCCGGCGATGATGGCCGTCGCCGTGGCCGTCGCGGTCGTGGCGGGCCTCGGCGGGCTGCTCGCCAGCTACCACGCCGACACGGCCGCCGGCGCCTCGATCGCGCTGGCCACCGTCGCGCTGTGGGCGCTCGCGTGGCTCGCGCGGGCCCTGCGCGTCCGCCGTCCGGCACTACCCTCGAGTGCGACATGAGCAGCGAGTGGATCGAGCACGCGGAGGCGCGCCTGGCCGAGGCCGGGTACCGGCGCGGCGGCGCCCGCCGGGCCGTGATCGAGCTCCTCGCCGACGGCCACTGCGCGATGACCGCGGCCGAGATCGAGGAGCGCCTGCGCCGGTCCGGCCGCACCGTCGGGCGCGCGTCGGTCTACCGGACGCTGGAGCAGCTCGACGCGCTGCATCTCGTCACGCGCCTGGACGTGGGGCAGGGCATCGCCCGCTACGAGGCCGCGCTGCCGTCGGGCGACCACCACCACCATCTCGTGTGCGACAACTGCGGCAAGGTCGAGCCGTTCGAGGACCCCGAGCTGGAGCGCACGATCGAGCGGATCGCCCGCCGCGTGCCGCGGTTCCGCGTCGGCGAGCACGACGTCGTGCTCCACGGCGAGTGCGCGCGCTGCGCGGGCTGACGGCGCGCCCGCTGGCGATGGGCGCACCCGCCTCGGTGGCGCGGCGCGCGCCGTAAGCTGGCGGCGTGCAGGTGACGACGCACCGCGAGCTGCCCGAGGAGACCCTCGACGCGCTGGTCGAGGTCCTCGACGAGATCCGCACCCATCCCGCGCGCTCGCGCGCGGAGATCGTGCAGGCCCGGGGCCTGAGCCGGGCCGTCGTCGCCCAGCGCGTCCAGGAGCTGCTCGATCGCGGGCTCATCGAGCTCGGCGCCGCCGGCAGGTCGACCGGGGGCCGGGCGCCGCGCCTGCTGCGGTTCCGGCGCGACGCCGGTCATCTGCTTGTGGCGGATCTGGGGGCGACGAGCATCGACGTCGCGGTCGCCGACCTCGGCGGGCGCATCCTCGCGCATCACGAGGAGCCCGCCGACATCGCCGACGGTCCGCAGGCGGTGCTCGGGCGGGTGGCCGAGCTGTTCCACGAGGTGCTCGCCGCCACGCCGGGCCTGACCTCCGACCTGTGGGGCATCGGCGTCGGCGTCCCGGGACCCGTCGAGTTCGAGACGCGGCAGACGGTCGCGCCGCCGATCATGCCGGGCTGGGACGGCTTCCCGGTCGGGGACTACTTCGCCGAGCGCTTCGACGTCCCGGTGTGGGTCGACAACGACGTCAACGTGATGGCGCTCGGCGAGCTGCGCGCCGGCGTCGCCCGCGGGCATCGGACCGTGGTGTTCGTGAAGATCGGGACGGGCATCGGCGCCGGGCTCGTCGTCGAAGGGGCCCTCCACCGGGGCGCCCAGGGCTCGGCCGGCGACGTCGGCCACATCAAGGTCACCGACGATCCGGCGGTCGTGTGTCGCTGCGGCAAGCGCGGGTGCCTGGAGGCGCTGGCCGGGGGCGACGCGATCGCCCGCGACGGCCGGCTGGCCGCCGAGGCCGGTCGCAGCCCGCTGCTGGCCGAGCTGCTCGACAGCGAAGGCGTCATCACCGCGGCCGGCGTGGCCTGGGCGGCGGGCCGCGGCGATCCGGCGAGCGCCGAGCTCATCCGTCGCGCCGGCGCCCTCGTGGGCGAGATGCTCTCCACGACCGTCCACGTCCTCAACCCGTCGCTGGTCGTCATCGGCGGCGGCATGTCGGCGGCCGGCGACGACCTGCTCGCGGCGATCCGCGAGGTCGTCTACGGCCGGTCGCTGCCGCTCGCGACCCGGGACCTGACCATCCAGCGATCGGCCCTCGGGCATCGCGCCGGCGTGGTCGGCGCGGCGACGATGGTCATCGACGGACTGTTCTCACGCGACCGCATCGGCCGCTGGATCGCGCGCGGCGCGCCGGACGCGACGACGTGATCTGCCGTTGAGATGCAGACTTTTGCATCTCAACAGCAAAAGGTGTACGGTCCGGGCCCGTTGCAGAGCAACTAGCGCTCGTTCCCACCTATCGGAGGACAGGACATGGGTCAGTGGAGGAAGGCGGCAGGCGCCGTTGTCGTCGCCATGGCGTTGGCGGTCGCCGGATGCGGCAGCGACGACGACGAGAGCACCTCGGCATCCACGGCCGGTGGCGCCACCCAGGCGACGTCGGACGTGGCGCAGAAGGCACAGGAGAGCCTGGCGAAGCTCAGCACCGAGGTCCTCAGCAAGGGGCCCAACGGCGAGTCGCCCGCGCCAGCGGCCGACGTCGAGCTGACGCCCGAGGAGATCGAGAAGGTCAAGGGCATGGGCGCCACCGCGGCGATCGTCATGCACTATGGCGGCAACGACTGGTCGACCGCGCAGGTCGACGGCCTCAAGCAGCAGTTCGCCGATCTGGGGATCGAGGTCATCGCCACGACCGACGCGAACTTCAAGCCCGAGAAGCAGGTCTCCGACATCGAGACGGTCCTCGCGCGCAAGCCCGACATCATCGTCTCCATCCCCACCGACCCGGTCGCCACGGCCGACGCGTACCGCAAGGCGGCGGCCGCCGGGGTGAAGCTCGTGTTCATGGACAACGTCCCGCAGGACTTCGTCGCCGGCGAGGACTACGTGAGCGTCGTGTCGGCCGACAACTACGGCAACGGCGTCGCGTCGGCGGACCTGATGGCCGAGGCGCTGGACGGCGAGGGCAAGATCGGCGTGATCTTCCACGCCGCGGACTTCTTCGTCACCCAGCAGCGCTACGACGCCTTCAAGACCACGATCGCCGAGAACTACCCCGGCATCGAGATCGTCGACGAGAAGGGCATCGCCGGTCCGGACTTCGCCGGTGACGCCGAGAAGGCGGCGTCCGCGATGCTCACGCAGAACCCGGACCTCGACGGCATCTGGGCCGTCTGGGACGTGCCCGCCGAGGGCGTGCTGGCCGCCGCGCGGGCGAACGGTCGCAACGACCTGACGATCACGACGATCGACCTCGGCCAGAACGTCGCCATCGACATGGCCCAGGGTGGTCCGATCAAGGGCCTCGGCGCCCAGCGTCCGTTCGACCAGGGCGCGACGGAGGCCAAGCTGGCGGCGTACGCGCTGCTCGGCAAGGAGGCCCCCGCGTACGTCGCCGTCAACGCGCTGCCGGTGACGCCGGAGAACCTGATGGAAGCGTGGGAGACCGTGTACCACGCACCGGCGCCCGACAAGGTTCAGGACGCCGCCAACTAGCCGGACCGAAGGCCGTCGCCTCGCACCTCTCCCGCGGGGCGGCGGCCTTCCCATCTCACTGGAGGACACGCTGTGCAACCGAGGACCGTCAACGTCGGAGTGATCGGCGCCGGATTCATGGGCAAGGCGCACTCGCTGGCCTACGCCGCCATGCCGATGTTCTTCTGGCCCGCCCCCGCCGTCCCGCGCCGGGCGATCATCGCCGAGGTGACCGACGACCTGGCCGCCGAGGCGGCCGCCCGCTTCGGGTACGAGCGCTCGACCGGCGACTGGCGTCGGGTCGTCGAGGACCCCGATGTCGACCTGGTCGACATCGCGGTGCCCAACGACGCCCACCCCGAGATCGCGATCGCGGCGGTCGAGGCCGGCAAGCACGTGATCTGCGAGAAGCCGCTCGCGCGCACCGGCGCCGAGGCGCGCCGCATGCGCGACGCGGCGGTCGCGGCGGGCGTGGTGCACATGGTCGCGTTCAACTACCGGCGCACCCCGGCGGTCGCCCTCGCCAAGAAGCTCATCGAGGACGGCACGATCGGGACGGTCCGCAACTTCCGCGGCACCTACCTGCAGGACTGGTCGCTCGACCCCGACCTGCCGCTGTCGTGGCGCTTCTCGCGCGACGTGGCCGGCTCCGGCGCGCTCGGCGACATCGCCACGCACGTCCTCGACTTCGCCCGCTACCTGGTCGGCGAGGTGTCCGAGGTCAACGCGATGTGGCAGCGCTACATCCACGACCGGCCGATCCCGCAGGGCGGGGCCGACCAGCTCGCGGGCGCCGCGAAGCTCTCCGACGCGCCCCGCGGCCCGGTCGACGTCGACGACGAGGTCATGACCCTGCTGCGGTTCGCCGACGGCGCCGTCGGCTCGATCGAGGCGACGCGCCATGCCCACGGGCGCAAGAACTTCCTCACGTTCGAGATCCACGGCGACCGCGGGACGCTCGCGTTCGACTACGAGCGGCGCGACGAGCTGCGGCTCTACAGCGCCGACGACGGCGCCGATCGCCAGGGCTTCCGCACGATGCTGACCGGCCCCGCGCACCCGTACGGGGAGGCGCTCTGGCCGATCCCCGGGCTCGGCATCGGCTACGGCGAGACGAAGATCATCGAGTGCTACGAGCTGATGCGGGCGATCGCCGACGGCGTCCCGGCCGACCCGTCCTTCGAGGACGGCTACGCGATCAGCGCCATCGCCGACGCGATCGCGCACTCGGCCGAGACGGGTGGCGGCTGGACCGCGGTGGAGCTCGACGCGGCCGCGCGCGCATGAGCGATCAGGTCGTGCTGCGCATGCGCGGCGTGCGCAAGGCGTTCAACGGCGTGTCCGTGCTCAAGGGGGTGGACTTCGAGCTCCGCGCCGGCGAGGTGCACGCCCTGCTCGGCGGAAACGGCGCCGGCAAGTCGACGCTGATGAAGATCCTCGAGGGCGTGTACCCGCTCGACGAGGGCAGCATCGAGATCGACGGCCGACCGGTCACGCTCACGAGCCCGGTGGATGCGCGCCGCCACGGCGTCGCGATGATCTTCCAGGAGTTCAGCCTCATCCCGACGCTGACCGTCGCCCAGAACATCTTCCTGACGCGCGAGCGGCGCAGCGGGGGGCTGCTCGACGACGCGGCCGACGTGAAGCGAGCGCGAGAGCTGCTCGCCGACATGGGCGTCGACATCGACCCGACCCGACGGCTCGGGCGGCTCTCCACCGCCGGCTGGCAGCTCGTCGAGATCGCGAAGGCGCTGTCGCAGGACGCGCGCGTCCTGATCATGGACGAGCCGACCGCGTCGCTCGCCCAGAGCGAGGTGGACGCGCTCTTCCGGATCATCGAGCGCCTGAAGTCCCAGGGGATGACGATCGTCTACATCACCCATCGCCTGGAGGAGGTGATGCGCGTGGCCGACCGCGTGACGGTGCTGCGGGACGGCGAGCTGGTGGGCACCCGACCCACCGACGAGGTCGACATCGAGGCGCTCATCGAGCTGATCGTGGGACGCGCCATCGAGCGGGCCGCCCACCAGCCCGGCCGCGACATCGACCGGTCGGGGACGCCGCTGCTGTCGGTCCGCGGGCTGTCGTCGGGCGATCGCGTCCGCGACGTGAGCTTCGACCTGCACGCCGGCGAGGTGCTCGGGCTGGCCGGGCTCATGGGCAGCGGCCGCAGCGAGCTGGTGCGGGCGCTGTTCGGCATCGACCGCGCGACCGGCGGCACGGTCGCGGTGCGCGGCGAGACGGTCGTCATCCGGCGGCCGTCCGATGCGGTTCGCCACGGGATGGCGCTCGTCCCCGAGGACCGCCGGACCCAGGGGCTCGTGCTGGCCCACTCGGTCCGCGACAACCTCACCCTGACGCTCCTGCGCCGGCTGACCCGTCACGCGCTCATCGACGAGCGCGCCGCCACGCGAGCGGCCGAGCACGAGGTGCGGCGGCTGGGCATCAAGGCCGCGTCGCTGCGGACCCCGGTCCGCCGGCTGTCCGGCGGCAACCAGCAGAAGGTCGTGCTGTCGAAGTGGCTGGCGACCGAGCCGGACATCCTGTTCCTCGACGAGCCCACGGTCGGCGTCGACATCGCCACCAAGACCGAGATCGCCGAGCTCATCCGCGAGCTGGCGGAGGCCGGCAAGGGCGTCGTCGTGATCTCGTCGGAGCTCGCGGAGCTGCTGGCGATGGCCGACCGCGTCCTGATCCTGCGAGACGGAGCCGTCGAGCGCTCCGTCGATCGCGGGGAGCTGACGGACGAGCCCGAGCTGCACCGCCTCGTGCAGGAGCCGGTGGCATGACCGCGCTCGGATCGCTCGTCCCGCGCCGGCCGACCGGCGCCGGCTTCGACTGGCGCCAGTACATCCTCTACATCGGCTTCGTCCTGGTCTTCGTGGTGTTCGCCATCACGCTCGGCGACGACGGGTTCACCAGCTCGAACAACCTCCTCAACATCGTCCGGCAGACCGCGACGATCTCGGTGATGGCGGTCGCGGTGACGTTCGTCATCGGCGCCGCCCAGATCGATCTGTCGGTCGGCGCGGTCGCCGGTCTGTCGTCGGTCATCGCGGCGATGGCCATCGACGCGACCGGGCTGGTCGGCGGCGTCGCCGCCGCGCTCGCGGTCGGCGTGCTCGTCGGGTGCATCAACGGGGCGCTCGTCACCTTCGTCGGGATCCCGTCCTTCCTCGTGACCCTCGGCATGCTCGGCATCGCGCACGGCACGGCCATGTGGATCACGGACTCGGCGCCGCAGCCGATCGTCAACCGCACGTTCAACGACGTGTTCGGGGGCGCCGACGCCGGTCCGATCCCGTCGCTGGTCCTGTGGACGCTGGCGGCCGTCGTGATCGGGCACATCGTGCTGCGTCGCACCGCCTTCGGACGCGGCGTGCTCGCCACCGGCGGCAACGAGGAGGCGGCGCGCTTCTCCGGGGTCCCGACCCAGCGCATCACATTCCTCGTCATGGTGATCTCGGCCGTCGCGGCCGCGATCGCCGGGATGCTCTACGCCGGGCGCCTGCAGTCGGGACGATTCCAATGGGGCGAGGGCGACGAGCTCTCGGTCATCGCGGCGGTCATCCTCGGCGGCACCAGCCTGTTCGGCGGACGCGCATCCGTCGTGGGCGCGCTGCTCGGATCGCTGATGATCGGCCTGATCAACAACGGGCTGATCCTCATGGGGCTGGAGTTCAGCCAGCAGCAGATCGTCCGCGGCGTCATCATCATCCTCGCCGTCGCCCTCGCCACCCGTGACTGACGTGGAGCGCAGGGAACCGATCCGCGTCGGCGTGGCGGGCACCGGCTTCGCGGCCTCCGCCCACCTCGACGCGCTGCGCCGACTCCCGGGCGTGGAGGTCGTGGCGATCGCCGGGACCGACCTCGAGCGCACGCGCCGGGTGGCCGACAGCGAGGGGGTGCCGCACGCGTACGCCGGGCACGCCGCGCTTCTCGACCACCCGGAGCTGGACGCCGTGCACGTCTGCACGGTGAACCGGCTCCATCACGAGGTGAGCCTGGCGGCGCTGGAGCGCGGCCTCAACGTGCTGTCCGAGAAGCCGCTGGCGCTCGACCGCGACCAGGGCGCCGAGCTCGTCGCGGCGGCGTCCCGCAGCGGGGCGGTTGCGGCGGTGTGCTTCAACTACCGCCACTATCCGATGGTCGCGGAGCTCCGCAGTCGCCTGGCCGACGGCGCATACGGGCGGCCGCACTTCGTGCACGGCTCGTACCTGCAGGACTGGCTGCTCGCGGCGAGCGACTGGAACTGGCGGCTGGACCCGGCCGAGGGCGGGGCCTCCCGCGCCGTGGCCGACATCGGGTCGCACTGGATGGACCTCGTCCAGCACGTCACCGACGATCGGATCATCGAGGTATTCGCCGACCTGCGGACGCTGCACCCGACGCGGCACCGCCCGAGCCGTGGCGCGCAGACGTTCGAGCGCGACGGCGGCGGCGACGGGACCGCGACCGCCGTCGCTACGGAGGACTACGGGAGCGTCCTGCTGCGGTTCGCCAGCGGCGCGCGCGGCGCCTTCCAGGTCTCGCAGACCAGCGCCGGGCGCAAGAACGCCCTGTCGGTCAACATCGACGCCGAGCACGCGGCGCTGTCCTGGAGCCAGGAGATGCCCGACCGGGCCTGGATCGGGCGGCGCGGCGAGGGGAACATCGACCTCGTTCGCGATCCCGGAGCGATGACCGCGGCGGCCGCACGTCACACCGTGCTGCCCGCCGGCCACCCGGAGGGGTGGCTGGACGCGCTGCGGGCGCTCATGGCGGACTTCTACGGCGCCGTGCGCGCCGGGAGCGTCGCCGGCCGCGACCTGGCGACGTTCGAGCAGGGCCACCAGCTCGTGTGCGTGGTCGACGCGATCGTCGAGAGCAACCGCGAGCAGCGCTGGGTCCGGGTGCCGGCCGGCCTGGAGATCCCGGCCTGAGATCGACCAAGGAGAAGACGGAGATGCGATTCGGCTACCACGCCAACGCCTGGGGAGGCGTCGTCGGACACCCCGTCGGCGTGACCTCGATCAAGGACCTGTTCTACCTGACGCCCGGCGACACGATCGACACGATCGGTCGGGTCGCCGCCGCGGGCTGGTCGGGCATCGAGCTGTTCGACGGCAACCTGGCGGAGTTCGCCGACCGGCCCGAGGAGCTCACCGGCGCGCTCGAGCGCCACGGCGTCGAGCTCGTCGGCGTGTACAGCGGGGCGAACCTGATCTTCGCCGACGTGCTCGAGGAGGAGCTCTGGCGCGTCGACCGCGCATGCGAGCTGGGGCGGCGCTTCGGCGCCTCGCAGTTCGTCATCGGCGGCGGCGCGCAGCGGACGCGTCCGGCCGACGACGCCGACTACGCGGCGCTCGCCTCGGCGCTCGACACGGTCGCCGGCATCGCCGAGCGCCACGGCCTCACCCCGACGTTCCATCCGCACCTGTCCACGATCGTCGAGGGCCCGGAGCAGGTCGACGCGGTCTTCTCCCGCTCCCGCATCGGCTTCTGCCCCGACCTCGCGCACCTGCACGCCGGCGGCTGCGACGTCGTGGACCTCGTGCGCCGCTACGCGGACCGCATCCCGTACATCCACTTCAAGGACGTCGACGCCGCCGGCGGGTTCGTGCCGCTCGGGCGGGGTGTCATCGACCTCGCCGGGGTGGCGCAGGCGCTGCGCGACGCGGGCTACGACGGCTGGGTGCTCGTCGAGCTCGACGGCTACGACGGCGACCCGGATGCCGCCGCGCGTGACAACCTGTCGGTGCTGCGGGAGCTGCTCGGCGAGCCCGCATCGACGACATGAGCCGTCCGATCACGCTCTTCACGGGCCAGTGGGCCGACCTGCCGCTCGAGGATCTCGCCGCGCGCTGCGCGGACTGGGGCTTCGACGGGCTCGAGCTCGCCTGCTGGGGGGACCATCTCGACGTGGCCCGCGCGCTGGCCGAGCCGGACTACGTCGCCGGCCGGCGGGCGCTGCTGGAGCGCCACGGCCTGCGCTGCTGGGCGATCGGCAACCACCTCGTGGGTCAGGCGGTCTGCGACCGCATCGACGATCGCCATCGGCAGACGCTCCCGCCCGAGGTCTGGGGCGACGGCGACCCGGACGGCGTCCGGCGGCGGGCGGCCGAGCGCATGGCCGACACCGCTCGGGTCGCGGCCGCGCTGGGCGTGACGGTCGTGACCGGCTTCACCGGCTCGTCGATCTGGCCACTCCTCTACTCCTTCCCGCCCAACGACTGGGACGCCGTCGAGCGCGGATACGAGGAGTTCGCCGAGCGCTGGAGCCCGATCCTCGACGTCTTCGCCGCCGAGGGGGTGCGCTTCGCGCTCGAGGTGCATCCGACGGAGATCGCCTACGACTTCGTCACGACCGAGCGCGCGATCGCTGCGCTCGACGGCCACCCGAGCTTCGGCATCAACCTCGACCCCAGCCACTTCGTCCCGCAGTTCCTCGATCCGGCCGCGTTCGCCGAGACGTTCGCCGACCGGATCTTCCACGTGCACGCCAAGGACTCGCGCCGCCGCCTCGACGGGCGCCGTTCGATCCTCGGGTCGCACCTGGACTTCGGCGACCCCCGGCGCGGGTGGGACTTCGTGTCGCCCGGGCGCGGCGACGTCGACTTCGACGCGCTGGTCCGCGCGCTGCACCGCATCGGCTACGGCGGGCCGCTCTCGGTCGAGTGGGAGGACTCGGGGATGGACCGCGAGTGGGGCGCCCGCGAGGCGCTCGCCTTCCTGCGCCGCACGGACTTCCCGCCGCCCTCCGGGCAGGCGTTCGACGCCGCGTTCCGCGCCGAGTCCTGAGCCCCTAGAACGGCCGCCGCGCCAGCCCCATCAGCGCCTGCGCCGTCACCCACACGGGCGTCTGGGCGCTCGACCGCGAGTAGCGGAACGAGCCGTCGGACGCCTGCAGCGAGCGCAGGAACACGAGCGGGTTGCGGGAGCCGCGGCGGCGCACGCGGCGCGGGTCGCGGCCGACGGCGGCGAAGGCCTGGATCGCCCACGCGGTCGACATCGCGTTCGAGGCGCCGGTCGGCGTCAGCGGGAACCCGCCGTCGGCGCGCTGGCGGGCCAGCAGCCAGCGCAGCGCGCGCCGCACCGGCGCGGCGTCGCGGCCGAGCCCGGCCCGCCGGAACGCCTGGATCGCGGCGGCCGTCTCGTCGATGCCGCTCGGGCCGCCGCGCCCGGCCGCGCCGAACCCGCCGTCGTCGTTCTGCTGGCCGGCGAGCCACTCGGTCGCGCGGCGCACCGCGTCGTCGCTCGGCGCGCGCCCCGCGGCGCGCAGCGCGAAGATGCCGAACGCGGTCGTCGTCACCCGGCCGTCGAAGGAGCCGTTCTCGAGCTGCAGCTCCAGCAGGCGCGGCAGCAGCGTGCTCGCCCCGCCGCTGGCCCGCAGCGCCATGATCGCGCGCGCGGTCGTCGAGGCGTCGTCGAGCTCGGCGCTCGCGGTCCGCGCGACGGCCTCGGCGAGCGTGTCGCCGCCGAGCTGATGCACGCGCGCCGGATTGCGGCCGGCCGCGCGCAGCCCCATCGCCGCCCAGTGCGTGGCGATCGCGGTCGTCTGCGACCGCGGCGCGAACCCGTAGCCACCGTCGCCGTTCTGCGCGCGCTCGAGGTAGGCGACCGCGCGCTGCGTCGGGGTCGCGGCGGTCCCGGCCGCCGCGGGCCCCAGCAGGAGCCCGGCGGCGGTCAGGACCAGCGCGACGAGGCGCCTAGCGGACACGGAACCGCACGCGCTCGGCCGCGCTGCGGTTGCCGAGCGCGTCCGTGGCGCGCACCTGCAGGTCGTAGCGGCCGCGCTTCAGCCGCGCCGGCAGCAGGTAGCGCCAGTCCGCGCCGGCCCCCGCCTGGAACCAGGGCGCGTCGCGCCGGCAGCCGCGCTTCACGAAGCGCTCCGCGCCGCCGTCGAACGCCCAGCAGCGCGCGCCGGCCGACCGGCGCAGCCGCAGCTCCACGGACGCGACGGTCCCCGCGCCGGTGACGCGGCCGCGCAGCTCGCGCGGCGCCCGCGCGGATGGGTACGCCCGGCCGTTGCGCACCGAGGCGACCGACGCGCTGATCGTGGCGTCGCGCGCCGCCGGGCAGCCGCGGCGGTCGCCGTCGTGCACGCAGACCGTCACGGCGTTGGAGCGGATCGCGCCCGGCTTCGTCGCCTTCAGCGTGTACGTGCCGGCGCGGGCGAAGCGCAGCGTCGCGACGCCGCCGGTGTTCGTGGTGGCGTCGCCGACCGTCGCGCCGGACTGCGGGGTCGCGTCGGCGGCGTTGCGCACGATCACGCGCACGCGCTCGCCGGGCTCGGCCTCGGCGGGACCGGCCAGGCTCAGCGCGATCTCGCTGCCGTCGCCGTAGGCGAAGAGGACGTCCTCGCCGTCGGCGACCGGGTCCGAGCAGGCGCCGGTCAGCGCGGGCGCGCCGTTGTCGTACTCGACCAGGTAGCGGTTGGTGGCGGCATCGAACGCGACCGACTCGCCGGCGATCGTGTCGAACGACGGCCCCAGGCCGTCGAACCAGCTCCCGGTCGCCTCCAGGCCCTCGTCGATCGCGGCGGCGATCGCGGTGCCGCGGGCCGGCTGCAGCCGCCCGTTCGCGCCCGGCGCGGCGCACTCGTGCATCTCGGTGGAGCCCGTGAAGTGGAACGGGCGGA
>DATMSA010000094.1:0-18167 GCA_035565675.1 Capillimicrobium sp.
CGGGAAGGGCTCGATCCGCCGCGGCTCGAAGTGCCAGTACTCGCGCAGGTCCCGGCAGCGGCCGTCCTCGGCGAACGTGAGCATGAACTCGCCGGCGAGCGTCACGTCCTGCCCGCCGTTCTTCATCGTCACCCACCACTCGACGGCGGTGCGGTTGCCGACGGTCAACGGGGTGCCGTAGCGCACCTCGACGTCCGACTGCGTCTCGGTGACGCGCGCCCAGTAGTCGCGCACCCCCTGCGGACCCTCGAACGCCTCCTGGTAGGGCATCTCGCGATACCGCGAGTCCTCGGTGAACAGCGCCGCCGCGGCGTCCGGATCACGGGTGATCCAGGCCTGCCGGTACGCCTCGAGCCACTCCTCCGCGTTCAGCATTCCTAAACACTACTCAGAGGGAGTTGGCGTCGCAACCGCGGCCGTTGTCGCCTCGCGCTCGCATAGCGAGCTGGATCTGACAACGGCGCGTGGGGCGGAGCGGTGCGCGGCCCGAGAACCACGAAGGGCCCCGGCGAACCGGGGCCCTTCGATCTGGTGTCTGATTCAGGTGGCCTACGCCCGGAGGAGAGAGGGGAGGACGCAGACCGGTCATTCACCGACGACCGTCGCAGGGGTTATGGGCGACGGCCGCGACAGAGGATACGGCGTCGTCTCGCGCCGCCTGTGTGACACCGCTCACACGGAGCGGGCGGGGCGCCGGCGCCGGGAGCGCGAGCGCCGCCCGGACGCGCCGGGCCGCGACGACGCCGAACTCGCCTGCCGGTCGCGCGCCGGGGCGCCCGAGGTCGCGTTGGACGCGAACCCGGAGCGCTCGAACTCGCGGGTGAGCTTCAGCTCGCCGGCGATCTTCGCCACGTCCTTGGCCTGCTCGGCGCCGACGAACGTGATGCCGATCCCGGTGCGCCCGGCGCGGCCGGTGCGCCCGACGCGGTGGACGTAGCCCTCGCGGTCGTCGGGCGGGTCGAACTGGATGACGTGCGAGATCCCGTCGATGTCGATGCCGCGCGCGGCGACGTCGGTGGCGACGAGCGTGTCGACGCGGCCGGCCTCGAACCGGGCCAGCGCCTTCTCGCGCTGCGCCTGCGACTTGTCGCCGTGCATCGCGACGGCCTCCACGCCCTCGCGGCTCAGCCGCTTGACGAGTCGGTCGGCGCCGCGCTTGGTGCGCACGAACACGAGCGCCAGCTCGCGGTCGCCGTCGCGCAGCTCGCGCACGAGCGCGTCGAGGCGGTCGTCGCGCTCTGCGGCCACGAAGCGGTGCTCGATCTTGGCCCGGCGCTCGGGCGGCGTGTGCTCGTGGCGGCGGGCGTCGCGCGTGTAGCGCTCGGCGATGCGGCCGGCCTCGCCGTCGAGTGTGGCCGAGAAGAACACGGTCTGGCGGTCGGCGGGGCACCGGGCGACGATGCGGTCGACGGCCGGGCGGAAGCCCATGTCGAGCATGCGGTCGGCCTCGTCGAGCACGAGCATCCGCACGTGGTCCAGGGAGAACGTGCCGCGCTGGAGGTGGTCCTCCAGCCGGCCGGGGGTGGCGACGAGGATGTGCGCGCGGGCCGCCTCGCGGCCCTGCTTCTCCATCCCGACGCCGCCGTAGACGGCCTTGATGCGCAGCGCGCGGGCGTGGGCGACCTCGTACAGCTCGTCGACGATCTGCGACGCGAGCTCGCGCGTCGGGGCGAGGACGAGCGCGGACGGACGCCGGTCCGTGGCCTCCACCCGGTCGACGAGCGGCAGGCCGAACGCGAGCGTCTTGCCCGAGCCGGTGGGGGACTTGGCCAGCACGTCGTGGCCGGCGAGGACGTCGCCGATCACCATCTCCTGGATCGGGAACGGCGACGTGAAGCCGCGCTCGGCGAGGGCGGCCACGACGGGCCGGGACACGCCGAGATCGGCGAAGGACTGCGAAGACAATGGACTGCTCCTGATGGGCGGCGCTGCCGGGCCGCGGGATTCGGGAGACGGCTGACCTGACCCCGAACCGCCGTGGCGGAGATGAGCGAGCGAGCTGCCTCGCGGCCGACCTCGTTGCCGACCGCACTGCCTTCAGGTTAGCGACCCGCGCGCGCGGCGGGCGACGGGTCGGCCAACGGCGGCGCTCCACCGCGCGCGACGAGCAGCGCCACGGCGGCCGCGCCGAGCGCGCACGCCGCCCCCGCCCAGAACGTCAGCGCGTACCCGCCGAGCGCCGCGAGCGCGCCCATCAGCGGCGCTCCCAGGCCGTACCCGGCGTCGAAGAACGCGGTGAACGAGCCCAGCGCCGAGCCGCGCCGCTCCTCGGGGACGCGGTCGATGACCAGCAGCGCCAGCGCCGGGTACACGACCGCGAACCCGGCGCCCATCACGACCGCGCCCACGAGCGCAACCGGCCACGAGCCGGCCAGCGCGATCGCGCCCAGGCCCGCGGCCTCGGCCGTCGCCGCCCCCACCGCCGCGCGCAGCGGCCCGATGCGGTCCGGCAGCCGGCCCAGCGCCAGGCGCGCGCCGACGACGGCGACCGCGAACGCGGTGAACACGAGCGCGCCGTGCCCGGCGCCGCGGTCGGCGAGGTGCAGGACGATGAAGCCCGCCAGCGCCGCGTAGCCGGCGTTGCCGAGCGCGAGCGCGAGGCCGGGGCGCAGCGCCTCGCGCGCCACCAGCGGCGCCCGCGGCCCGCGGCGCCGCGCGCGCGGCTCGCGCGGCTGGGCCCACGCGATCGCGGCGCCCACGAGCGGCGCCGCCGTGGCGAACGCCCACACCGCGTCGTAGCCGCCGACCGCGCGCAGCCCCTCGCCGATCGCCGGCCCGACGCTGAGCCCCAGCCACACCGACAGCCCGAGGAACCCGATGAGCTGGGCGCGGCGGTCGGCGGGCGCGAGGTCGACGATCCATGCCGCCAGCGCGGTGTAGACCGTGCCCTCGCCGACGCCCACGATCAGCCGCGCGGCGACGAGCCCCGGCACGCTGTCCGCGACGAACAGCAGCGCGCCGCCGAGCGCCATCGCCAGCGCGCCGGCCAGGACGATCGGCCGCCGGCCGCGCTCGTCGGCCAGCCGGCCCGCCCACGGCCGCGCGACGATCGCGGTGACGGCGAACGCGCCGACCACGACGCCGACCGCCACGTCGCCGGCGCCGATCGGCCCGTGCACGTAGCGCGGCAGGACGGGCAGCACCGCGCCGATCGACAGGAACGCCGCCAGGGCGGCCGCGAAGACGCCGGCGATCGCCGCTCCCGCCGCCCGTTCCTGCGCCGGCGCGGGCCCGGCGTCGTTGGCCTCCATGGCGCTCAACGCTAGCCCGCCGGTCCAAGCGGGAACCTGAATGGCCGTGGCACATTCCCGGACCGTGACCCTGCCCGCCACCGCGCCCTACTACGACGAGCTCGTCGACCACGACGGGACCGCGCGCGAGCACTGCGCCGGGCTCGTCGAGGCGCTGCACCGGATCGGGCACGAGGGCCTGGCCGCCGCCGGCCGCCGGCGCGACGCGATCTTCGTCCAGCAGGGCATCACCTACGAGGCCGACGAGGACGGCCAGGTGGTCAAGGACCGCCCGTTCCCGCTCGACCTCGTCCCGCGCGTGATCCCGGCCGCCGAGTGGGCCGGCATCGAGCGCGGGCTGCGCCAGCGCATCCGCGCGCTGAACGCGTTCATCGACGACGTCTACCACGGGCGCGAGATCGTCCGGGCCGGGATCGTGCCGTGGACGCTCGTCGTGTCGCGATCGCACTTCGCGCGCGCCGTGCACGGCATCCGCCCGCCCGGCGGCGTCTACTGCCACGTCGCCGGCTGCGACCTCGTCCGCGACGTCGACGGCACCTGGCGCGTGCTCGAGGACAACGTCCGCACGCCCAGCGGCATCTCCTACGTGCTCGAGAACCGCGCCGCGATGACGCGCCTGCTGCCGCAGCTCTTCGCCGGCCACCGGGTGCGGCCCGTCGACCACTACCCGCAGCTCCTGCTCGCCGCGCTGCGCGCGGTCGCCCCCGCGGCCGAGGGCGAGGCGACCGTCGTCGTGTGGACCCCGGGCTCGCTGAACCCGGCCTACTTCGAGCACGCGTTCCTGGCCCGCCAGATGGGCGTCGAGCTCGTCGAGGCCTCCGACCTCGTCGTCCGCGACGACGTCCTCTACATGCGCACGACCAGCGGGCTGCAGCGCGTCGACGCCGTGTACCGGCGCCTGGACGACGACTTCCTCGACCCGCTCGAGTTCCGCCCCGACTCGCTGCTCGGCGTCCCCGGGCTCGTGCGCGCGTACCGGTCGGGCAACGTCGCGATCGCCAACGCGATCGGCACCGGCGTCGCCGACGACAAGGCGATCTACCACTACGTGCCGGAGATGATCCGCTTCTACCTGGGGGAGGAGCCGGAGCTCCAGAACGTCACGACCTACCTGCTGAGCGACCCCGAGCAGCTCGAGCACGTCCTCGACCGCCTCGGCGAGCTGGTGGTCAAGCCCACCGGCGAGTCCGGCGGCAAGGGCGTCTTCATCGGGCCCCAGTGCGCGGAGGACGAGCTCGAGGGGCTGGCCGCGGTCATCCGCCGCCAGCCCGAGCGGTGGATCGCCCAGGAGCTCGTGCGCCTGTCGACGGTGCCGACCGCCGACGCCGACGGCCACCTCAGCCCGCGCCACGTCGACCTGCGCCCGTTCGCGGTGTTCGGCGAGACGATCGAGATCATCCCCGGCGGCCTCACGCGCGTGGCGATGATGCCCGGGTCGATGATCGTCAACTCCTCGCGCGGCGGCGGCAGCAAGGACACGTGGGTCCTCGACGAGGGCACGGTCGGCGCGCCGCGGCGCCAGCGCGCCGCGCCGGTCGAGCAGCCGTCGCTGCCCGACCTGCGCTACGGCGGCTGGAGCAACCAGGCCCAGCAGCAGCAGCAGACCCGGCAGGCGGGCTGATGCTCGCGCGCATCGCCCACGACCTGTTCTGGCTGGGGCGCAACCTCGCCCGCGGCGAGCACACCGCGCGCATGCTCGACGGCGTCTCCCAGGCCGACCTGCAGTCGCCGATCGACGACGACCCGTGGGCGGTCACGCTCTCCTGGGACGGGGTCCTGGCGATCATGGGCGCGCCCGCGCTGCCCGGCGGCGCCGACCGCGAGGAGGCGCTGCGCTCGCTGACCGTCGACGCGGCCAACCCGGCGTCGGTGCGGGCGTGCGTCGTGCGCGCGCGCGAGGGCGCGCGCGTGGTGCGCGACGTCATCTCCGCCGAGATGTGGACGGCGGTCAACCGCCTCTACCTGGAGATCGAGTCCGGCGACTTCGCCGGGCCGTTCGGCTTCCTGCAGCGCGTCAAGGAGCGCACCGCGCTGTTCTGGGGCGCGACCGAGGCGACGATGCTGCGCGACGAGGCGGCCGCGTTCCTGCAGGCCGGCCGGCGCCTGGAGGCGGCCGACATGGTGCTGCGGATGCTGCGCGTCGCGCTGCCGCTCGGGCGCGAGGACGGCGCCAGCGACGGGCAGGCGCTCGCGCTGCTGCAGGCGGTCGGCGGCTTCCAGGCCTTCCGCCGCGCGGTGCCCGCGCCGCCCAACGCCGGGCCGGTCGCCCGCTTCCTGCTGTTCGAGCGCGCCTACCCCGACTCGGTCGCCGCGTCGATCGAGTCCGCCCGCGCGGCGCTGGCCGCCGCCGACCACGACGCGCGCGTGTCCGAGCCGGTGCTGCGCCTCAGCCGCGTCGCCGCCGACCTCGAGTTCCGCGCGTGGGACGGCGAGGAGCAGGACCTCCACGAGGTGCTGGCGCTCGTCGGGCGCGAGCTGCAGTCCCTGGACCGCGACATCTCCTCGCGATACTTCGCCGGGGCCCTGACCTGACCGGACGGCCATGCACTTCCAGCTCCGCTACCTCACCGAGTACCGCTACGACCAGCCGGTCACCGACAACCTCAACGTGCTGCGCGTGCGCCCGGCCACCAACCGCACCCAGCGCGTCGACGACTTCGTCGTGCGCGTCGACCCGGAGACGCGCCTGGGCCGCCACGAGGACTACTTCGGCACCGAGGTCATCGAGTTCGGGATCTCCAAGCCGCACGACCACCTGACGATCGACGTGCGCGCGCGCGTGACGACGTCCGACCCGGGCGACCCGCCCGAGGCCGGCTGGGAGGCGATCGCGACGGCCGCGTACGCGGCGGCCGGCGGCGAGTTCCTGCTGCCCGACGGCGACACGAGCGGCGACCCACGCCTCGACGAGCTCACCGAGCAGCTCCGCGCGACCACGCCGCTGGCGACGCTGCGCCTGCTCACCGAGCTGGTGCCCGACACCTTCGCCTACCGCCAGGGCGTCACGTACGTCGACTCGACCGTCGTCGACCTGCTCGACGCCGGCGCCGGCGTCTGCCAGGACTTCGTCCACCTCGGCGTGCTGCTGCTGCGCCGGCACGGGATCGCCGCCCGCTACGTGTCCGGCTACCTGTGGGCGCCGGGCGAGCAGGCGTCGCAGGACTCCGTCGAGGTCGACACCCATGCGTGGCTGGAGGCGCTGCTGCCGTCGACCGACGGATCCAGCGAGCCGGTGTGGTGGGGCGCCGACCCGACGAACCGCCGGCTGGTGGGCGAGGGGCACGTGAAGATCGGCCACGGACGCCACTACCGCGACGTGCCGCCGATCCGCGGCGTGTACCGCGGCGCGGCGACGGCGGCGCTCGAGGCGTCGGTGCGCATGACGCGCCTCGATCCCGCCACCAGCGCCCGCGCGTGATGAGCTACCATGCTCTGTCCGACCTGCCGCCGGCGGGTCGTTCCTTTGTGTCCCGACCCGGGAGCCCGCCAGATGGCCCGCGGAGACGTGCGCATCGCTGTGACCCTCGCGTGCGAGGAGTGCAAGCGGCGCAACTACCAGACGAACAAGAGCAAGCGAAACAACCCCGACCGGATCACCCTGCGCAAGTTCTGCAAGTGGTGCCGGAAGCACACGTCCCACCGGGAGACCCGGTAGGCACCGCACCCCCATGGCCCGCGACCGCCGCAAGGACGACGACGACCCGCTCCGGAGAGAGGATCTCCCCGGAGAGCTCGAGCACGCCTCCGGCGAGGTCGACGAGGCGGAGGCCGCGCTGGTCGCCGGCGCCGGCGGGGAGGTGTCCGACGTGTCCGACCAGGAGCTGGAGCGCCAGGCGGCGGAGGCGGGCCGCGGCGCCCGCATCCCGGCCGACGAGCGCGGCGGGCCGCGTCCCGGCGGCAACCGGGCCCTGAACTTCCTGCGCGCGAGCTGGGCCGAGCTGCAGCGCGTCCAGTGGCCCGACCGGCGCCACGTCACGCAGGCCACGACGGTCGTGATCGGCTTCGTCGCCCTCGCCGGCGCCTACCTCGGCGTCGCCGACTGGGCGGCCCAGCGCGTCGTCGAGTTCATCATCTGATCAGAGAGAAACCATGTTCCGCTGGTACGTCGTCAACACCTACTCGGGCCACGAGAAGAAGGTCAAGCAGAACCTCGAGCATCGCGTGGTCTCGCTGGGCCAGCAGCGCAACATCCGCCAGGTGGTCGTCCCGACCGAGACGGTCTCGGAGATGAAGGACAACCAGAAGGTGATGACCGAGAAGCGCACGATGCCCGGCTACGTGCTCGTGAACATGGACCTCAACGAGGACTCGTGGAGCCTGGTCAAGGGCACGCCCGGCGTGACCGGCTTCGTCGGGGCCTCCAACGAGCCCGTGCCGCTCACGCAGGCCGAGGTCGACCGGCTGCTGAAGAAGGAGGTCGCGACCGCGCCGCGGACCCGCGCCCAGTTCTCCATCGGCGAGTCGGTCAAGGTCATCTCCGGCCCCCTCTCGGACTTCTCCGGCGAGATCTCCGAGATCAACGAGGACGCCAGCCGCCTGAAGGTCCTCGTCTCTATCTTTGGACGCGAGACCCCGGTCGAGGTGGGCTTCGACCAGGTCAAGAAGATCTAGGAACCCCTCATGGCGAAGAAGGTCCTCACCACCATCAAGCTGCAGGCCCCCGGCGGCCAGGCCAGCCCGGCCCCGCCGGTCGGCCCGGCGCTCGGCCAGCACGGCATCAACATCATGGAGTTCGTCAAGGCGTTCAACGCCCAGACGGCGAACGACATGGGCACGACGATCCCGGTCGAGATCACGGTCTACGAGGACCGCTCGTTCACGTTCGTCACCAAGACGCCGCCGGCCGCGGTCCTCATCCGCCAGGCGCTCAACCTGGAGAAGGGCTCGTCGGAGCCCAACCGCACGAAGGTCGGCACGATCTCGCAGGCCCAGCTGCGCGAGATCGCCGAGAAGAAGCTGCAGGACCTGAACGCGCACGACGTCGACCAGGCGGCGAAGATCATCGCGGGCACCGCCCGCTCGATGGGCGTGGAGGTGTCCGGCTGATGGCCAAGCACGGGAAGTCCTACCTCGAGGCGCGCGCCAAGGTCGATCGCGAGCGCGAGTACTCGCCGGCCGAGGCGATCCGCCTCGTCAAGGAGCTCAAGCGGGCCAAGTTCGACGAGTCGATCGAGGTCCACATCCGCACCGGCCTGAACGTGCGCCACGCCGACGAGCAGCTGCGCGGCACGATCGGCCTCCCCAACGGCCTCGGCAAGGACGTCACGGTCGCCGTGTTCGCCCAGGGCCCGAAGGCCGCGGAGGCCGAGGCCGCCGGCGCCGACGTCGTGGGCGCCGAGGACCTCGCCAAGCGCATCGAGGACGGGTTCACCGACTTCGACGTGGCGATCGCTACGCCGGACCTGATGCCGGTCGTCGGCCGGCTGGGCCGCATCCTCGGCCCGCAGGGCAAGATGCCCAACCCGAAGGTCGGCACGGTCACGATGGACGTCGCCAAGGCCGTCGAGGAGGCCAAGGCCGGCAAGATCGAGTACCGCACCGACCGCACCGCGATCGTCCACCTGACGATCGGCAAGAGCTCCTTCGACGAGAAGGCGCTGCTGGAGAACTACGCCGCGGTCATCGACGAGATCGTCCGCGCCAAGCCGTCGGCGGCCAAGGGCCGCTACATCCGCTCGATCACGCTGGCCTCCACCCAGGGCCCGGGCGTGAAGGTGGATCCCACCCGTACCCGCGACATCGTCGAGGAGGCTGCGCCGGCCGCGGCCTGAGCGACAGCCCTTCTCCCGAGACCCCCGGCAGCCGTAGGCGGAAGACCGGGCTAGGAGGCTGATGAACCGAGAACAGAAAGCTGCGGCGATCGCGGAGATCGCCAGCGAGATCCAGGAGTCGCAGGCGGTCTTCGCCGTCGACTACCGCGGGATCTCCGTGCCCCAGGCGGCCGAGCTGCGCGCCAAGCTGCGCGAGGCCGACACGCGCTTCCGGATCGTGAAGAACACGCTCACGGAGCGGGCGGCCGACCAGGCCGGGGCCGAGGCGCTGAAGGACCTGCTCGAGGGCCCGACGGCGCTCGCGTTCGTCCGCGGCGACGCCGCCGCGGCCGCCAAGGCGATCGCCGACTACGCGCGCGCCACGGACCTGCTGCCGTTCAAGGGCGGGCTCATGGACGGCGCGGCGCTCGACCCCGACCAGATCCGGGCGATCTCCCGCCTGCCCTCGCGCGACGTCCTCTACGGGCAGCTCGTGGGCATCGTGGCCTCGCCGATCAGCGGCCTGGCCCGGACCCTGCAGGCGCTCATCTCGGGCCTGGCCGTCCAGCTCGGCCAGATCCAGGAGCAGGGCCTCGTGGGGCAGGACGCCCCGGCCGCGGAGGCCGAGGCCCCCGCCGCCGAGGCGGAGGCTCCGGCGGCCGAGGCCGACCAGGACGCCGAGCCGCCCGAGGCCGCTCCGGCGGCCAGCGAGGACCCCGCCGAGGGGGCCGACGACGCATCAGCAACGACTTCGAACGACGAGGAGCAGTAGACCATGGCCACCAGCACCCAGGAGTGGATCGACGAGCTGAAGAGCATCTCCGTGCTCGAGCTCGCGGAGCGCATCAAGGCGCTCGAGGAGGAGTTCGGCGTCTCGGCTCAGGCCGTGGCGGCGGCGGCCCCGGCGGCCGGCGCGCCGGCCGGCGGCGGCGACGGCGGCGGCGAGGAGGCCTCGTCGACGGTCGACGTCATCCTGGCCGGGGCCGGCGACAAGAAGATCCAGGTCATCAAGGTCGTCCGCGCGGCGACCGGCCTGGGCCTGAAGGAGGCCAAGGCGCTCGTCGACGAGGCCCCCAAGCCCGTCAAGGAGGGCATCGAGCGCGAGGAGGCCGACAAGCTCAAGGCCGAGCTCGAGGAGGCCGGCGCGACCGTCGAGCTCAAGTAGCTCGCGGCCGGCACCGCAGGTTGGATCGAGGGGCGCCCCGCCGGGGCGCCCCTCGTCGTCTCAGCTCCGCGGCGCGTAGCGGCTGTGGAGCATCAGGTCGTTGCCGTCGGGGTCGGTGAACAGGGCCATCTTGCAGACGCCCGTGTCGAACGTGTCCCCGAGGAACTGCACGCCCTTGCCCTCGAGATCGGCCCGCGCCGCGTCGATGTCGTCGACGTGCAGCGCCAGGTGGGCGTTCTTCTGGGGCTGGAAGGGCATGCCCTGCTTCTCGGGCTCCCAGATGCCCAGGCACGTCTCGCCGACCCAGAACTCGTAGTCGGCGTTGTCGTCCGGACGCAGGCCCAAGGTCTCGCCGTAGAAGCGACGCGCGCGCTCGGCGTCCTGCGTCGGGACGCCGACGAAGTCCAGCTTGGTGATGTGGCTCATGGCCGGAACCTTCCCAGTCGTTGCGGCCACCTGCTGACCGCAATCGCGCCCGTGGCATCATGCCGCGCCTGATGCTCACGCTCCGCGCCGGACAGCTCGAGGCCGACGTCGCGCCCGAGGCCGGGATGGTCGTCGCCTCGCTGCGCCATCGCGGCGCCGAGCTGCTCGGCGTCCGCGGCGGCCTGGCCGGATGGCGCGACGAGGGCCGCACGTTCGGGGTGCCGCTGCTGTACCCGTTCGCCAACCGCCTGTCGGAGGTCCGCAGCCCGCGCATCGACGCGACGGCGGCGCGGCGCGACGGGCGCTTCCCGATCCACGGCCTGCCCGCGGCCCGCGGCCCGTGGCGGGTCGTCGAGGACACGCCGGAGCGGGTGCGCGGCGCGCTGGACTGGCACGACCCCGCGTTCCCGCCGGCGCACGCGGTCGAGGTCGAGCACGCGCTCGACGCGCGCGGCCTGCGCGTCACCACCCGGGTGATCGGCGACGGCGTGCCGGTCTCGTTCGGCTGGCACCCGTACATCGCGATCGACCGCGCGCGCGACGAGGTCGACATCCCGGCGATGCGCCGCCTCGTGCTCGACGCCGACGGCATGCCGACCGGGGCGGTCGAGGACGCGCCCGCGGTCGGCGGCCTGCTCGGCGACCGCGCGTTCGACGACCTCTACGAGGCGCCGGCGGCACCGCTGCGCGCCGGGCGGCTGGCCGTCGTCTTCGAGTCCGGCGTCCACTACGCGCAGGTCTTCGCCCCGCTCGCCGAGCCGCTCGTCGCCTTCGAGCCGATGTCGGCGCCGGTGAACGCGCTGGTCAGCGGCGACGGCCTGCAGACGTCGCCCTACGAGATGACCTTCCGGATCGAGCTCGCGTGATCCTCGCCGACCGCTGGTCCTCGATCGACGAGATCGTCGCCGCCCACCGGCCGCTGCGCCTCGACCTCGGCTGCGGCTACGTCAAGCCGGAGGGGTACGTCGGCCTCGACGACCTGCGCGGGGTCGGCGGCCTGCAGGGCCAGCTCCCGTCGGTGGAGGGCGGTCCCGACGTGCTGCTGGACCTCAACGAGGACGAGTACCCGTTCCCGGACGGCAGCGTGGAGGAGATCCGCTCGCGCCACTTCCTCGAGCACTCCCACCTCGACCACGTCTTCGCCCAGTCGCACCGGCTGCTGCGCCCCGGCGGGCTGTTCGTCGCGATCGTCCCGTACGCCAACAGCGCCGACGGGATGTCGCCCGGCCACCACGTGTTCCTCACCGAGCGCTTCTTCGAGCGCAACCCGTCCTTCGGGCAGAAGTTCCAGATCACCCGCATCACCTACCGCCAGAGCGAGGAGTGGGAGGCGTGGCCGCGGCTGCTGCGCCGGCTCATCCCCTACGACTGGGCGCGGACGCACCTCTTCAACGTCTGCAAGGAGATGCGCGTCGAGGCCGTGCGCCGCTCGTGACGACCCGTACGAAGGTCCACCGCGCGATGGACCGGTTCATGGCGCATTGCCGCTCGGCCGATCGGGCACGGACCATGCGTCCCATCCCAACACTCATCGTCGCGGCCGTCGCGTCCCTCGGGCTGGCCGCGCCCGCCGCGGCCGCAGACGGGCCGCCCACCTACCAGGAGTGCCTCGCCGAGCAGGCGACCAATCTGAACGTCGACTGCGTCACCGCGGCCCAGGTCGGGCCCAAGCCGCGCAAGGCCAGGACGCCGCGGACCGTCCGCGTCGAGTGGTCGCTGGGCGGTTGCGCCGGCTTCCCGGCCACCGCCTGGCAGTGGCACGTGCGCATCCTGCGCGACAACCGCCTCGGGACCTGGATCCCGGCCGAGGCGCCCGACGGCACGCGCCGCTACCTGTTCGGCGGCACCACGCAGGCCGGCAGCCACGAGATCAAGCTGCGCCGCGGCGCCTACGTCGTGGACCTCGCCGTCGAGCACGCCTACTCGCCCGACGGCGGCGACTGCGGCGGCGTCGACGTGCGGTCGACGCGCTTCGTCGTGCGCTGACCCCCGGGCGCGGGCCGCCCGGTGCGGGCGGCCCGCGACCCCGGCGTCGTGGTCCGATCGCGGGTCGATTGGTACAGTGCAGGGCCTCGGCCGATAGTCGAAGCCGCCCGACGTACGGCACCGCGCCACATACGCGGTCGCCCAGGGCGGGGTCCGTGAGCGCCGAGACGCCCCTGCGGGGGTCCAGCTTCGCGCTGTGCTAACTTGGAACGTCGCGCGCTTTCGTTGTGAAGCGCGCGAGGCCCCCCGCCCTCTCGCACCTTCGACCCTTCCAGAGGAGTCGCCGTCTTGGCTTCCACTGACGCCACGCGCACGCGCCGGTCCTTCGCGCGCCTGAGCAAGCCCCTCGAGGTCCCCAACCTCATCGACATCCAGCGCCGCTCCTTCGAGCGCCTCACGGACCCCGAGAACGGTGGCCTGCGCGAGACGATCGACGACATCACGCCGATCGAGGACTACACCGGCAACCTCGCCGTCGACTTCGGCGAGTTCACCTTCGACGAGCCCGTCGCCTCCATCGAGGAGTGCCGCGAGAAGGACCTCACCTACGCGCGGCCGCTGACGGTCACCGTGGCGTTCGTCAACCGGGAGACCGGCGAGATCCGCGAGCAGTCGGTGTTCATGGGCGACTTCCCGTGGATGACCGAGCGCGGCACGTTCATCATCAACGGCACCGAGCGCGTCGTCGTCACGCAGCTCGTCCGCTCGCCGGGCGCCTACCTGATGGAGCCCAAGGACCGCGAGAAGCAGGTCTTCATCGCGAACCTGATGCCGGCCCGCGGCTCGTGGCTCGAGCTCGAGATCGACAAGAAGGGCAAGGTCTTCGTCCGCATCGACCGCAAGCGCAAGCTCCCGGTCACGGTGCTGCTGCGCGCGATGGGCTACGCGAGCGACGAGGAGATCCTGCGCCTCTTCGACAACTCGCTCTACATCCGCAACACGATCGACGCCGACACCGAGGTCACCAAGACCGAGGAGGGCGCGCTGATCGAGCTGTTCAAGAAGCAGCGCCCCGGCGAGCCGCCGAGCGTCGACAACGCGCGCGCGCTGCTCAACCAGCTCTTCTTCGACCCCAAGCGCTACGACCTCAGCCGGGTCGGCCGCTACAAGCTCAACTCGCGCCTGGGCCTCGACATCGACCTCGAGACCCGCACCCTGACCCACGACGACATCCTCGCGCTGGTCAAGGAGCTCGTCTCGCTCCCGAAGCTGCTCGGCATGCCCGAGGAGCCGGAGATCGAGATCAAGGACTACGCGGCCGAGGCCGCGGCGATGCCGCGCGAGCCCATCCAGGAGCACCTGGACGAGTACGAGCACTTCGGCAACCGCCGCCTGCGCACCGTCGGCGAGCTGATCCAGGAGGCGTTCCGGATCGGCCTGTACCGCATGGAGCGCGTCGTGCGCGAGCGCCTCACCACCGAGGACGCCGACACGATCACGCCGCAGACGATCATCAACATCCGCCCGGTCGTGGCCGCGATGAAGGAGTTCTTCGGCTCCTCGCAGCTCAGCCAGTTCATGGACCAGACGAACTCGCTGGCCGGCCTGACCCACCGCCGCCGCCTCAACTCGCTGGGCGCCGGCGGCCTCACGCGCGAGCGCGCGCCGATCGAGGTGCGCGACGTGCACCCGACCCACTACGGGCGCATGTGCCCGATCGAGACCCCCGAGGGGCCGAACATCGGCCTGATCGGCTCGCTGTCGAGCTACGCCAAGGTCTCCGAGCACGGGTTCGTCACGACCCCGTACCGGGTCGTCAAGAACGGCGTCGTCACCGACGAGATCGTCCACCTGGACGCCACCCAGGAGGAGGAGAAGCTCGTCGCGCAGGCCGACACCCCGGTCGACGACAAGGGCAAGATCACCGCCAAGGAGTGCCTCTGCCGCACGCAGGCCGGTCAGTACGTGACCGTGCCGCCGACCGAGGTCGACCTCATGGACGTCTCGCCCGAGCAGATCTGGTCGGTCGCGACGGCGATGATCCCGTTCCTGGAGCACGACGACGCCAACCGCGCGCTGATGGGCTCCAACATGCAGCGCCAGGCCGTGCCGCTGCTGAAGACCGACGCCCCGATCGTGGGCACGGGCATGGAGCGGCGCGCCGCCCTGGACACCGGCGACGTGATCATCGCCAAGAACGCCGGCACGATCGCCTACGTCGACGCGACCCACATCACCGTCGAGACCAAGGACGGCGGGCGCGACGAGTACGAGCTGCAGAAGTTCATGCGCTCCAACCAGGGCACGCTCATCCACCACAAGCCGCTGGTCAACCCCGGCCAGACGGTGAAGGCGGGCGACGTGCTCGCCGACGGCTCCTCGACCGACCACGGCGAGATGGCGCTCGGCAAGAACCTGATGGTCGCCTTCATGTCCTGGGAGGGCTACAACTTCGAGGACGCGATCATCCTGTCCAAGCGCCTGGTCAAGGACGACGAGCTCACCTCGATCCACATCGAGGAGTACGAGATCGACGCCCGCACGACCAAGCTGGGCGACGAGGAGATCACCCGCGACATCCCCAACCGCTCCGAGGAGTCGCTGCGCAACCTCGACGACCGCGGCATCGTCCGCATCGGCGCCGAGGTCGGCTCCGGCGACCTGCTCGTCGGCAAGGTCACGCCGAAGGGCGAGACCGAGCTGACGGCCGAGGAGAAGCTGATCCGCGCGATCTTCAAGGAGAAGGCGCGCGAGGTCCGCGACACCTCGCTGAAGGTGCCCCACGGCGAGGGCGGCGTCGTCATCGACGTCATGACCTTCAGCCGCGAGAACGGCGACGACCTGCCGCCCGGGGTCAACGACCTCGTGCGCGTGTTCGTGGCCAAGAAGCGCAAGATCTCCGAGGGCGACAAGCTCGCCGGCCGCCACGGCAACAAGGGCGTCATCTCGAAGATCGTCGACGAGCAGGACATGCCGTTCCTCGAGGACGGCACCCCCGTCGACGTGATCCTGAACCCGCTCGGCGTGCCGTCGCGCATGAACGTCGGCCAGATCCTGGAGACCCACCTCGGGTGGGCCGCCGCGCAGGGCTGGTACGACGACGGCAGCGACGCCTACAAGCAGGCCAAGAAGACCGGCAGCAAGGTGTACGTGTCCACGCCGGTGTTCGACGGCGCGTCGATCCAGGACGTCGACGAGGCGCTCATCAAGTGGCAGGAGGCCCACGACGGCGCCATCAAGATGGACATCGACATGAGCCGTCGCCCGGGCGAGCGCGCCAGCGGCAAGCTCCAGCTCTTCAACGGCCGCACCGGCGAGCCGTTCGAGGAGAAGGTGACCGTCGGCTACATGTACATCCTGAAGCTGCACCACCTCGTCGACGACAAGATCCACGCGCGCTCGACCGGCCCGTACTCGCTCGTCACCCAGCAGCCGCTGGGCGGCAAGGCGCAGTTCGGCGGCCAGCGCTTCGGCGAGATGGAGGTGTGGGCGCTCGAGGCGTACGGCGCCGCCTACACGCTCCAGGAGATGCTGACCATCAAGTCCGACGACACCGTCGGGCGCGTGAAGGCCTACGAGGCGATCGTCAAGGGCGAGAACATCGCCGAGCCGTCGATCCCCGAGTCCTTC
Organism: Capillimicrobium sp.; assembly: GCA_035565675.1. GTDB lineage: Bacteria > Actinomycetota > Thermoleophilia > Solirubrobacterales > Solirubrobacteraceae > Capillimicrobium. The sequence goes on from DATMSA010000094.1 coordinate 16,149, forward strand.
AAGGTGCTCCTGAAGGAGATGCAGTCGCTGGCGCTCGACGTCAACGTCGTCTCCGACGAGGGCGCGCGCGCCGAGATGGGCGACGAGGACGACGACCTGCTGCGCGCCGCCGAGGAGCTCGGCATCGACCTCTCCGGGGTCCGTGCCGGCGACGGCGCGGGCGCCGACGAGCAGGTCGAGGGCTCCGACGACACGGATGCCGAGCCCTCCGGCGAGAACGACGAGGACATCGAGGCCGACGTCGATGTGGACATCGACGCCGACGTGGACATCGCGGACCTTCCGCAGGAGTAACTCTTGATCGACATCAACAACTTCGACGCCATCGAGATCGGCCTCGCGTCCAGCAAGCAGATCCGCAGCTGGAGCTCGGGGGAGGTCACGAAGCCCGAGACGATCAACTACCGCACGCTGAAGCCCGAGAAGGACGGCCTGTTCTGCGAGCGCATCTTCGGTCCCACCAAGGACTGGGAGTGCTACTGCGGCAAGTACAAGCGCGTCCGCTACAAGGGCATCGTCTGCGAGCGCTGCGGCGTGGAGGTCACGCGGTCCAAGGTGCGCCGTGAGCGCATGGGCCACATCGACCTGGCCGCCCCCGTGAGCCACATCTGGTTCTTCAAGGGCGTGCCGTCGCGCATCGGCTACCTGCTCGACATGGCGCCCAAGGAGCTGGAGAAGGTCCTCTACTTCGCCGCGTCGATCGTGACGTGGGTGGACGACGAGGCCCGCCAGCGCGACCTGCCCGAGCTCGAGGCGCAGGTCAACGCGGTGCTGGACTCCTACGCCGCCGAGCGCGAGGAGCGCGTGCTGGAGCTGCGCGAGTCGCTGGCCCGCCGCGAGGCGTACCTGACGTCGGGCGACCAGTCCGGCTTCAGCGACGAGGACCACCTGTGGGCCGACGCGCTGGACGTCAAGGTCAACAAGCTCGACGACGACGAGCGCGAGAAGCTCCTCAAGGAGCTGCGCAAGACGTTCGAGGCCGACATCGCCGACACGGAGGCCTACATCGAGGACGCGGCCGAGCGCATGCGTCAGGTGTGGGAGCTCTTCAAGGAGATGGAGCCCAAGCGCATCGAGCACGACGAGACGACGTTCCGCGAGCTCAAGGAGCGCTTCGGCTCGCCGTACGGCTTCGGCGAGTACTTCCGGGGCGGCATGGGCGCCGAGGCGATCCGCGACCTGCTCGAGCAGGTCGACCTGGAGGCCGAGGCCGCCGACCTGGAGGAGCAGGTCAAGACCGCCAAGGGCCAGAAGCAGGCCCGCGCGGTCAAGCGCCTGAAGGTCGTCTCCGCGTTCATCCAGTCGGGCAACCGCCCCGAGCAGATGATCCTCGAGGCCGTCCCGGTCATCCCGCCGGAGCTGCGCCCGATGGTCCAGCTCGACGGCGGGCGCTTCGCGACGTCCGACCTGAACGACCTCTACCGCCGCGTCATCAACCGCAACAACCGCCTGAAGCGGCTGCTGGACCTGGGCGCGCCGGAGATCATCGTCAACAACGAGAAGCGGATGCTCCAGGAGGCCGTCGACGCCCTGTTCGACAACGGCCGCCGCGGGCGCCCCGTCACCGGCCCGGGCAACCGGCCGCTGAAGTCGCTGAGCGACATGCTCAAGGGCAAGCAGGGCCGCTTCCGCCAGAACCTGCTGGGCAAGCGCGTGGACTACTCGGGCCGCTCGGTCATCGTGTCCGGCCCGAACCTGCGCCTGCACCAGTGCGGCCTGCCGAAGCTGATGGCGCTTGAGCTGTTCAAGCCGTTCATCATGGCCCGCCTCGTCGAGCGCAAGTCGGCGCAGAACATCAAGGCGGCCAAGAAGATGGTCGACTCGATGATCCCCGAGGTGTGGGACGTCCTCGAGGAGGTCATCGCCGAGCACCCGGTGCTGCTGAACCGGGCGCCGACGCTGCACCGCCTCGGCATCCAGGCGTTCGAGCCGATCCTCGTCGAGGGCAAGGCGATCCAGGTCCACCCGCTCGTCTGCTCCGCGTTCAACGCGGACTTCGACGGCGACCAGATGGCCGTG
>DATMSA010000095.1:0-7587 GCA_035565675.1 Capillimicrobium sp.
CTCGTTCGTCAGGTCGCGGTCGAGATCGCGCGCGATGCTGACGGCCTCGAGGACGTAGTGCGGCTCGTCGCCGTTGGGGGAGGGCAGGATCAGCACGAGCGCCGCGCCGAAGACGGCGAGGGCGATCGCGAAGGCGGCCGCGTAGCGGCGCACGGCGGGTGTGGAGGCAAGGCGCAGACGGGGCATCTTGGCGAGCCGGTCGGTCGAACTCCGTTGAGCGGCGCCGCCGCAGTGGGCGAATAGCATGAGGCGCCGCCATGTCCGAGACCCGCCTGCAGCAGGCCTTCCAGACCGCGCTCGACCTGCCGCCCGACACCGACTGGCAGTCGCTGGCGTACGCCCAGCACGAGCACTGGGACTCGCTGGGGCACATGGCGCTCGTCGCCGAGATCGAGGAGGCGTTCGACATCATGATGGACACCGACGACGTGATCGCCATGAGCAGCTACCCGGTGGCGGTGGAGATGCTCAGGACGCGCTACGACGTCGACCTGTGAGCGTCGCGCTCGTCACCGGGTCCACGCGCGGGATCGGGCTGGCCGCGGCGCGGCGGCTGGCCGAGGACGGCTTCACGGTCGTCGTCAACGGCACCGACGGCGAGGCCGCGCGGGCGCGCGCGGACGAGCTCGGCGGCGACGCCCTCGCCTTCGACGTCGCCGACGCCGACGCCGTGCAGGCGGCGGCGCGCGAGCTGTTCTCGCGCCACAAGCGTCTCGACGTGCTCGTCAACAACGCCGGCGTCCTCGACGACGCGCTGCTGGGGATGATCGACCCGCGGCGCACGTTCGAGGTCAACGCGCTCGGCGTGCTCAACACGATGCAGGCGTGCGCGCGGCTGCTGGCCCGCGGCGACGGCGGCGCGATCGTCAACGTCGCGTCGATCATCGGCATCACCGGCAACCGCGGGCAGGTGGCCTACGGCGGCTCGAAGGCCGCGGTGATCGGCATGACGCGCAGCGCCGCCAAGGAGCTGGCGCCGAAGGTGCGCGTCAACGCCGTCGCGCCCGGGTTCATCGACACGGACATGACGCGCGCGCTGGACCCCGAGATCTTCGAGCAGCGGGTCGCCGCGGTCGGCCTCGGCCGCGCCGGCACGCCCGAGGAGGTCGCCGAGGCGATCGCCTGGCTGGCCTCCGACCGCGCCCGCTACGTCACCGGCCAGGTGCTCGGCGTCGACGGGGGGATGGTCATCTGAGGGCGCTCCTCGAGTCAGGCGAACCCACCCGCCCCGCGCTCGTCGAGGGCGACCGCACGTGGACGTACGCGGAGCTGCGCGACAAGCTCGCCGCGATCGGCGAGCGCATGCCCGGGCGCGAGCTCGTCCTCGTGCGCTGCGGCCCCGACGCCCTGTCGGCGATCGGCTACCTCGCCGCGCTGGCCGCCGGCCACGCGGTGATCCTCGTCGAGGCGGGCGCCGATCCCGGCCCGATCATCGAGACCTACGACCCGCGCTTCGTCGTCGCCGACCGCCAGGTCCACGAGCGCGACGCGGCGCCCGCGCAGCTGCACCCCGACCTGCGCGTGCTGCTGTCCACCTCCGGGTCGACCGGCTCGCCCAAGCTCGTGCGCCTCAGCGAGCGCAACGTGCTCGCCAACGCCGCGTCGATCGCCGAGTACCTGGAGCTGGACGCGGACGAGCGGGCGATCGCGTCGCTGCCGCTGCCGTACTCCTACGGCCTGTCGGTGCTGCACTCGCACCTGCTCGTCGGCGCGTCGGTCGCGTTCACGCCCCACTCGGTCATCCGGCCCGAGTTCTGGGACGACGTGCGCCGCCACGAGGCGACCTCGTTCGCGGGCGTCCCGTACGCGTACGCGATGCTGGAGCGCATCGGCATGCGCGACATGGACCTGCCCTCGCTGTGCACGATGACCCAGGCCGGCGGCCACCTCGACCCGGAGATCGCCGCCCGCTATGCGCAGCGCGCGCGCTTCTTCGTCATGTACGGGCAGACCGAGGCGACCGCCCGCATCGCCTACGTGCCGCCCGAGCGGCTGGCCGACAAGCCCGGCTCGATCGGCATCCCGATCCCCGGCGGGCGGCTGTCGGTCGACGACGGCGAGCTCGTCTACGAGGGGCCCAACGTGATGCTCGGCTACGCGCAGACCCGCGCCGACCTCGCCCGCGGCGACGACCAGTGCGGCGTCCTGCGCACCGGCGACCTCGGGCACGCCGACGACGAGGGCTTCTTCTACGTGACGGGCCGCGCGAAGCGGATCGCCAAGGTCTACGGCCAGCGGATCAACCTCGACGAGGTCGAGGCGGCCGTCGACGGGCCGGCCGCGGCGGTCGGCGCCGAGGACCGCATCGACGTGTTCGCCGAGGGCGAGGTCGACGCGCGGGCGCTCGCCGCCCGCTTCCGGCTGCCACCGCGGGCGCTGCGCGTGCACGCGGTCGAGCGGCTGCCCGTCAAGCCGTCCGGCAAGGTCGACTACGCGCTCCTGACCGGTGGCTGAGCAGCAGTACGCCACGCCGCAGGCCGAGAAGTCCGCCCGCCTGAGCGAGCGGCTCACCGCGCTCGTGCACCACCACCGCGCCGCGTGCGACCCCTACCGGCGGATCGTCGACCGCGTCGCGCCCGGCTTCGAGGCCGCCGAGCGGGTGGCCGACGTGCCGCACCTGCCGGTGTCGCTGTTCAAGACCCACGAGCTGCGCTCGATCCCCGCCGAGGACGTCTTCAAGACGCTCACGTCGTCGGGCACCACCGGCCAGCAGCCCAGCCGCGTGTTCCTGGACCGCGCGTCCGCCGCCGCCCAGACGCGCACGCTCTCGACGACGATGCAGCACTGGCTCGGCCCCAGGCGCCTGCCGATGCTGATCGTCGACACCCGCACGGTGCTGCGCGACCGTGCGCAGTTCTCGGCGCGCGGAGCCGGCATCCTCGGCATGTCGCCGTTCGGGCGCGACCACCTGTACCTGCTCGACGCCGAGCCCGACCAGGTCCGCGCGTGGCTGGACAAGCACCGCGAGGGTCCGGTGCTCGTGTTCGGCTTCACGTTCATGGTGTGGCAGCACCTCCCGCGCGACATCGACCTGCGCGGCGGGATCCTCATCCACTCCGGCGGCTGGAAGCGCCTGGTCGAGCAGGCGGTCACGCCGGAGGCGTTCAAGGCCGAGATCCGCGAGCGCACCGGGATCGAGCGCGTGCACAACTTCTACGGGATGGCCGAGCAGACCGGCACCGTGTACGTCGAGTGCGAGCACGGCGCGCTGCACGCGCCCGACGACGGCGACGTCGTCATCCGCGACCCGCTGACCTGGGACGAGGCGCCGCGCGGCGAGCAGGGCGTCGTCGAGGTCGTCAGCACGCTGCCCGAGAGCTACCCGGGGCACGCGCTGCTGACCGAGGACCTCGGGCGCGTCGTCGCCGTCGACGACTGCCCGTGCGGGCGGCTGGGGCAGGCGGTCGAGATCCTCGGCCGCGTCCCCAAGGCCGAGCTCCGCGGCTGCAGCGACACGGCGGGGCGCTGACGCGGCATGTTCGTCGAGACGCTCGTCCCCGCCCGCGGCGAGGCGGAGCTGGAGGAGATCGCCGACGCGCTCGCGGCGCGGCCCAGCGCGCCGCCGTTCGCGCCCGAGCTCGTCGAGTTCTGCCACGCGCTGTCGCGCGCGCTGTTCACCGACCCGCGCGCCCGCCGCCACCCGGAGCTGGTGCCGCTGGCCTCGTTCCTGCGGCGCGCGTCGGTGAGCGCGCTGGCCGACGAGTTCGCGGCCGGCGCCGTGGCGGGCGTCGCGCAGGTGCCGCGCGGGCTGGCCTTCCACGTGCCGCCGTCGTCGGTCGACACGATGTTCGTGTACTCGCTGGCCGTGTCGCTGCTGGTCGGCAACCGCAACGTCGTGCGCCTGTCGCAGCGGCGGTCGGAGACGACCGAGGTGCTGATCGACGCGCTCAACGCCGTGGTGGCCGAGCACCCCGAGGCCGGCGGCGGGCTGGCCGTGGTCTCCTACGGGCACGAGCTGGAGCCGAGCGCGCTGCTGTCGCGCGCCGCCGACGTGCGCGTGATCTGGGGCGGCGACCAGACGGTCAAGACGATCCGCGCGCTGCCGCTGGCGCCGCACGCCACCGAGCTGCTGTTCGGCGACCGCTTCTCGCTGGCGGCGCTCGACGCGGCGTCGCCCGAGGACGACCTCGCGCGGCGGCTGTTCAACGACGCGTACTGGTTCGATCAGATGGGGTGCTCGTCGCCGCGGCTGGTCGTCGGCGTGGGCGCCGGCGCGCGCGAGCGGCTGCAGGCCCTGTTCGACGAGCTGCGCGCGGAGGTGGCGGAGCGCGGCTACGCGCTGGAGCTCGGCGCGGCGCTGGCCAAGCGCGCCTACGCCTACGGCGCGCTCGCCGACCGCCCGGTCCGCGCGTACCGCGAGCTGGGCAACGAGCTGACGGTCATCGAGCTCGAGACGCTCGCCGGCTTCGACCGCACGCACCCGGGCGCGGGCCTGTTCTACGCGGTCGAGCTGGACTCGCTCGACGAGCTGGCCGACCACGTCGTGCGCAAGGATCAGACCATGACGGTCAGCGGCTTCGACGGCGAGACGCTCGGGCGGTTCGTGCGCGCGGTCAACGGGCGCGGGATCGACCGCATCGTCCCGTTCGGCGAGGCGCTGACGTTCGGGCGCTACTGGGACGGCTACGACCTGCTCGGCGAGCTCACCCGGCGGGTGCACGCGCCGTGAGCCGCGCCATCCACCCGACCGCGGAGATCGCGCCCGACGTCGTGATCGAGGCCGACGAGGTCACGATCGGCGCGGGCGTGAAGCTGCTGCCCGGCACGGTCCTGCGCGGGAGGTCGATCCGGATCGACCGCCGCTGCGAGCTGGGGCCCGACGTGCGCGTCGACTGCCGCGAGGTGGTCATCGGCGAGGAGACGATGCTGCGCGCCCGCGTGACCGCGGCCGGGCTGGCGACCCCGCGGTCGCGGCTCGAGCTCGGCCGGCGGGTGCGCGTCTTCCAGGACACGTTCCTGAACCCGTCGATGCCGCTGACGGTCGGCGACGAGTCCGGGCTGGGCGGGCGGTCGCTGATCTTCACCCACGCCGCGTGGCAGTCGATCCTCGAGGGCTATCCGGTCGAGTTCGCGCCGATCACGATCGGCCGCAACGTGTGGCTGCCGTGGCAGGTGTTCGTGCTGCCGGGCGTGGAGATCGGCGACGACGTGACGGTCGCGGCCGGCTCGGTGGTGTCGCGCTCGATCCCCGGCGGGTCGCTGGCCGCCGGCTACCCGGCGCGGGTGCTCAAGCGCGCGCCCGACTACCCGCCGACGCCGCCGCCCGAGGAGCAGTGGGAGATCGCCCGCCGCGTCTTCCGCGAGCTGGCCTGGTTCCTGACCGAGCGCGGCGAGACCGTCACCGCGAGCGAGGGCGAGGGCTGGCTGTCGCTGGGCCGCGTCGCGCTCGTGCGCTCCGCCGACGTCGCGGCCCCCGACGGCGCCGAGGTCGTCGCCGCCCTGCACGGCCGCCCGGCGGCCGGGGACGGCGTCACCTGGCTGGCCCTCCTGGACCGCGAGCGCGGCGGCCCCGAGACCGACCTCGCCGAGGCCGTGGCCGAGTTCGTCTCGCGCTACGGGCTGCGCTTCCAGCGGACGTAGCGCGCCCGCCGTCGGCGCGCCCCGCTCCGCCCCCGCGCCGTTGTCAGATCGAGATCGCATAGCGAGCGTGATCCGACAACGGTCGCGGGCGGGACGGGGGCGCGAGCGGGTAGCGTCCCGCGCATGGACCTCTGCCTGATGATCGAAGGCCAGGAGGGCGTCTCCTGGGAGCAGTGGCAGGCGCTTGCGGCGGCCTGCGAGGAGCACGGCATCCCGACACTGTTTCGCTCCGACCACTACATCGGCTTCCGCGAGCCCCACAACGACGTGCTCGACGCGTGGTCGACGGTGACCGCGCTGGCGGCCACGACGACGAGCCTGCGGCTCGGCACGCTCGTCTCGCCCGGCACCTTCCGCCACCCGTCGGTGCTGGCGAAGATGGCGGCGTCCGCCGACCAGATCTCCGGCGGGCGCATCGAGGTCGGGCTCGGCGCCGGCTGGAACGACCGCGAGCACACCGCGTTCGGGCTCCCGTTCCCCGACATGGGCACGCGCTTCTCGATCCACGAGGAGCAGCTCGCGATCGTCCGCGGCCTGTGGGGCCCGGGCACGTTCACGTTCGACGGCGAGCACTACCAGCTCGACGGCATCGACGCGCACCCCAAGCCGGTCCAGGACCCGATGCCGCTGATCGTCGGCGGCAAGGCGCTGCCGCGCAGCGTGGACCTCGCCGTGCGCTACGCCGACGAGTACAACACGGTCTTCTGCCCGCCGGCGGTCGCCGCCGAGCGCCGCGGGATCGTCATGGAGGCCTGCGAGCGCGCCGGGCGCGACCCGGCGACGATGCGCTTCTCGGTGATGGTCACGTTCATGCCGGCCGCCGACGAGGGCGAGCTGCGCGCGCGCACCGAGCGGATGCGGGCGATCGGCCACGAGCCCGACCCGGACGTCTGGATCATGGGCCTGCCCGACCAGGCGGGCGCGCGGCTGCGCGAGCTCGCCGACGCCGGCTGCGACCGCGTCATGCTCCAGATGCTGCTGCACGACGACGTCGACCAGATCGCGCTGGCCGCGCAGCTCGCCGAGGCCGTCAGCTGACGTCGGCCGCGATCGGCGCGGTCATCAGCCGGTCCACGAGGTCCGCGTAGCCGGCCTTGAGCCGGTCGAGGTCCATCCCGCGGACCTTGCGCTGGTGCGCGAAGACCGGCGCGGTGAGCGCGCCGAGCAGCACGTCGGTCGTGTAGGCGGCGTCGCAGTCCGGGCGCGCCGCCTGCACGAGCGCGTGCACGTGCAGCCACAGCGCCGAATAGGGCTCGGAGCGCAGGTAGTTGCCGCCCGAGGCGCTCTGCGCGTCGAGCAGCAGGTCGAGGTTGTCCTCCAGGCGGTCGAGCATCGCGGCGCCGAACGCCCGCAGCCGCTCGCACGGCGGCGCGCCCGGCCCCAGCGGCGGCGGGCCGTGCAGCAGGGCGTCCTGGAAGTCGCGGTCCTTCTCGTCGAGGACGGCCAGCGCCAGCGATGCCCGGTCGCCGAAGCGCCGGAACAGCGTGCCCTTGCCGACCCCGGCCTCCGCCGCGATCGCGTCCATCGAGGTCTCGGCCACCCCGCGCTCGGCGAACAGCCGCGCGGCCGCCGCCAGGATCCGCCGCCGGTTGCGCGCGGCGTCCGCGCGCTCGGGCGGCGTGGGCTGGAAGACGGGGAGCTCGAGGGGATTGGGCACGGCGGCAAGCATGTCGAACGGACTTCGGTCCGGTTCATGGTATCGTGATGTCGGTCCAAAACGGACCACAGTCCGCAATCGATCTCGTTCAAGGAGCACCGATGGCCACCGACGTCACCCAGGACCGTCTCGCCGGCACGTGGAACTTCAACCGCGTCCACTCCTCTGCTGCCTTCTCGATCAAGTACCTCGTCGCCGCGTTCCGCGGTGAGTTCGACCGGTTCGAAGCGCAGCTCGCCGACGGCCAGCTCAGCGGCTCGGTCGAGGTCGCCTCCATCGACGTCAAGGACGAGAACCTCGCCGCCCACCTCCAGGGGCCGGACTTCTTCGACGCCGAGAACCACCCGACG
>DATMSA010000096.1:0-18520 GCA_035565675.1 Capillimicrobium sp.
TCCGGCTGACGCCGGCGCGCGCGGCGATGTCGGTCAGCGTCGTGCGGCGCACCCCGACGGCCATCACCTGGTCGTGCGCGGCGTCGAGGATCGGGTCGTCGCTCATGGGGCCGCAACGGTACCCGGCCGCGTGCGAGGCACGGCCCGCGCGGGTAGACCCACAGGCAGCACGCCCGCCAGGAGGTCGCCATGAGCATCCAGCCGTCGCATCAGACCGTCCGACTCGCCCGCGGCAAGCACAGCTCGCCCGGCCAGGGGGTCTGCGTGATGGAGCTCGCCTCGATGCTCGCGGGCGAGCCGTTCACCGACCGCCCGCGCTGCGCCGACCCCGTCATCGGCGGGCTGCTGCGCGCCTACAACGACACGGTCGACGGCGAGCGCCGGCAGGACCTGTACTCGCTGGCGGCCGAGGTCGTCGGCACCGCGTCGACGCTCGACGTGCAGCGCCGCCGCGCCGCCCGCTGCCTGGCGTTCGCGGCCGCGCACCGCCGCCGCGCCCGCTGGCGCCGCCAGCGCCGCACGCCCGCGCTCGCCGCGCACCTCGGCGACGACGCCCCCGGCGTGCTGGCCGTGCGCGCGCTCGGGCGCATCGACGACCAGCGTCACGCCGAGCTGCTCGGCCTCGTGCGCGAGCTCGTCGCGATGGGCCGCGACGCGACCGCGGCGCGTCCGGCGCCGAGCGCCGGACCGCTCAGCGCAGCGCGGGCTTGATCCGGAACCCGACGTCGCTCCCGCGGCCGCGGCGCAGCGTGCCCGTGCGCCGGTCGACGCGCCACGGGCGCGGCAGCGCCGAGCCGGCCTCGGCCAGGAACTCGCGGATCAGGTCGGCGACCTCGCTGCAGCTCAGCCCCGAGTTCGCCAGCGGCACGAACAGGTAGGGCCCGCGCGCCACGCGCAGGCTGCCGATCCGGTCGTTGTGCTGGACCTGGAACGTGCCCGGGCATGGCGTCCCGTCGCCCGGCAGGCGCAGCGTCGTGCGCGACGGCGGGTCGCCGATCAGCGGCTCCAGCCGGAAGCCGACGTTCAGCGAGCCGCGCAGGAACGTCCCGGTCTCGGTGTCGACGAACCACGGCCGCGGCAGCGTCCCGTCGAAGTCCTGCATGAAGCGCGCCAGGCTGCTGGCCGCCTGGTCGCACGTCATCCGCCCGGCCGAGCGCAGCACGATCACGTACTGGCCCTGCGGGATCGCCAGCGCGCCGATGTGGTCGTCGTGGGACACCGCGAACACGGCGGGGCACACGTCGCCGCCGGTGGGCCGCACCGACGGGCCGTCGGACGGCGGCTGGGCGCCGGTGCGCCGGACCGAGAACGCCTGGTTGGGCGAGCTGCGCCGGAACGACGAGCTGGCGGCGTCGACGCGCCACCCCGCGGGCAGGCGGCCGTCCCAGTCCTGCAGGAACTGGCGGAACCAGTCGGAGGCGGCCGCGCACGTCAGCGTCGACGGCGTGGAGATCGTGATCGTGTAGGCCCCCGCCGGCAGGGTGAGCTGCCCGATCCGGTCGTTGTGGAGGACCTGGAACGACGGGCAGTCGGTCGCGCCGGTCGCCCCGGCCTGGGCGTGGGTGGCGGCGGGCGCGACGAGCGCGCAGGCGAGCACGGCGAGCAGGAGGGAGCGGCGCGGCATGGCGGCAGCTTAGACGGCGCGGCGGCGCGAGCGGCACACCGCCGGCCGGGTCACGACGGCGACGACGACGCCGCGGCCGCCGCGCGCCCGCGCTGGCGCGCCGCCTTCTGGCGCTGGACCTGATCCAGTACGACCTTGCGCAGCCGCACCGCGTGAGGCGTCACCTCGACGCACTCGTCCTCGCGCAGGAACTCCAGCGCCTGGTCGAGCGACAGCGTCCGCTTGGGCACCAGGCGCACGAGCTCGTCGGCCGTCGAGGAGCGCATGTTCGTGAGCTTCTTCTCGCGCACCGCGTTGACGTCGAGGTCGTCGGCGCGGCTGTTCTCGCCGACGATCATGCCCTCGTACACGTCGTCGCCGGGCTCGACGAACAGCGAGCCGCGCTCCTGCATCTGGAAGCACGCGTGCGCGGTCACCGGGCCCGCGCGGTCGGCCACCAGGGACCCGGTCGGGCGGGTGCGCAGCTCCCCGAACCACGGCTCCCAGCGCTCGAAGACGTGGTGGAGCACGCCGGTGCCGCGCGTCTCCGTGAGGAACTCGGTGCGGAAGCCGATCAGCCCGCGGGCCGGCACGAGGTAGTCCATCCGCACCCAGCCGGTGCCGTGGTTGACCATCTGCTCCATGCGGCCCTTGCGCAGCGCGAGCGCCTGCGTGACGACGCCGACGAACTCCTCGGGCACGTCGATCGTCAGCCGCTCCACCGGCTCGTGCGCGCGGCCGCCGATCTCGCGCACCACGACCTGCGGCTGGCCGACGGTCAGCTCGAAGCCCTCGCGGCGCAGGACCTCGACGAGGATCGCGAGCTGCAGCTCGCCGCGCCCCTGCACCTCCCAGGCGTCCGGGCGTTCGGTGTCGTTCACCCGCAGCGCGACGTTGCCGACCAGCTCGGCGTCGAGGCGGTTCTTGACCAGCCGCGCCGTGAGCTTGTCGCCGTCGCGGCCGGCCAGCGGCGACGTGTTGATCCCGATCGTGACGCTCAGCGACGGCTCGTCGACGGCGATCACCGGCAGCGGGCGCGGGTCCTCGGGGTCGGCGAGCGTCTCGCCGATCGTGATGTCCTCGAAGCCGGCGACCGCGACGATCTCGCCGGGCCCGGCCTCGTCGGCCGAGATGCGCTCCAGCGCCTCGGTCACGTACAGCTCGGTCACCTTGCCGGAGGTGATCTCGCCGTCGGCGCGGCACCACGCGACGGTCTGGCCGCGGCGCATGGTGCCGTGGTGGATGCGGCAGATCGCCAGGCGGCCCACGTACGGGGACGCGTCGAGGTTGGTCACCTGCGCCTGCAGCGGATGGTCGGCGTCGTACTCCGGCGCCGGGATCGTCTCGACCAGCAGGTCCAGCAGCGGCGTCAGGTCCTGGCCGGGGACCTCGGGGTCGAGCGTCGCCGTGCCCGCCTTGGCGTTCGTGTAGACGACCGGGAAGTCGATCTGGTCCTCGTCAGCGTCGAGGTCCAGGAACAGCTCCTCGACCTCGTGGACGACCTCGGCGATCCGCGCGTCGGGCCGATCGATCTTGTTGACGACGAGCACGACGGGCAGCCGCGCCTCCAGCGCCTTGCGCAGCACGAACCGCGTCTGCGGCAGCGGCCCCTCGGACGCGTCGACGAGCAGCAGCACGCCGTCGACCATGAACAGCCCGCGCTCCACCTCGCCGCCGAAGTCCGCGTGGCCCGGCGTGTCGATGATGTTGAGCTTCACCTCGCCGTAGCGGACCGCGGTGTTCTTGGCGAGGATCGTGATGCCCTTCTCGCGCTCGAGGTCCATCGAGTCCATGACGCGCTCGGCCACGTCCTGGCCCTCCCGGAACGCGCCGGACTGCCACAGCATGGCGTCGACGAGCGTGGTCTTGCCGTGGTCGACGTGGGCGACGATGGCGACGTTGCGGAGATCGCTGCGAAAGGTCATTGGCGTTTCAGCACGCTAGCGGGGTAAGGTCACACTCAAATGACGCCCAGCGGTCACCTGCGGGCGGACGCGGAGCGCAACGTCCGCGCGATCATCGACGCGGCGATCGTCCTCCTCGCCACCGAGCCGGACGCGAGCATGGAGCGCGTCGCGACGGCGGCGGGCGTGGGGCGCGCCACCGTGTACCGCCACTTCGCCAGCCGTGAGCAGCTCGTGCGCGCGATCATCGACCGCGCGCTCCAGGACGCGCGCGACGCCGTCCTGGGCAGCCGCCCCGACGAGGGCGACGCGCTCGAGGCGCTCGAGCGCGCGGTCGCCAGCATCATGCGCGTCGCCGATCGCTACCGGCTCGTGATGGCGATCTCGCCGCACGACACGGAGCTGCGGCGGCGCGTGGAGGAGGTCGCGGTCCCGCTGATCCAGATCGTCGAGCGCGGGCAGCGCGACGGGGCCATCCGCGACGACCTGCCGTCGCGCTGGTGCTCGGCGGCGCTCGGCGCGCTGCTGCAGGCGGTGACGGTCGCGATGATCGAGGGATCGGTGGCCGAGGACGACGCCGTGCCGCTCGTCGTGACGACGCTCGTCGACGGCCTGCGGCCGGTCGCCACCGCCTGATCGCGCGCCCGCTTCAATGGAGGACGTGGACGATCCGTTCGCGATCCTCGGCGTCACCCCCGACGTCAGCCCCGAGGAGCTGACCGCCGCCTACCGGCGGCTCGCCAAGGAATGGCACCCCGACCGCGCCGTCGGCGTGGACGCCGGTGCGCACATGGCGCGCATCAACGCCGCCTACGACGCGGCGCGCGCGATCCTCGCCGACCCGCGCCGGGGCCGCGACGCGCCGACCGCGGAGACGCCGGCCCCGGCGGCCGGCGGCGCCCGCGCGCGGCGCCCGCGCGGCGCGGCGTGGTGGCTGGACCCCGAGCTGCGCACGGCGCTCGGCGGCGAGCTCGCGCGCGCGCTCCACGACGAGGAGGACGTCGTCCTCGTCGCGCCGACCTCGACCTGGGCCAGCCCGCAGGCGCGCCTGGCGGTCACCGACCGGCGCCTGCTGTGGCTCAACGAGGACGCGGTCGGCCAGCGCGTGCGCTCGCTGCGCTTCGAGGCGATCGCCGAGGTGGGGCAGCGGCCGTCGTGGCCGCGCGGGCGGACGGCGACCGTGCGCCTGCGCGACCACGCCGGGCGGCGCTTCTCGTTCGCCGAGCTGCGCCCCGACACCGCCGACGCCGTCGTGCGCCACCTCCGCGCGCGGGCGGCGGCGTGATGGACGTCGTCGAGGAGGCGGTGACGATCGCCGGGCGGGAGCTGACCGTCCGGCGCCCGCGCGACAGCGAGGCGCTGCTGGACGAGGCGGCGTTCGAGCACGAGGAGTTCCTGCCCTACTGGGCCGACCTGTGGCCGAGCGCGCTGGCGCTGGCCCGCGCGGTCGGCGGCCGCGCGCTGCGCGGCGCCCCTGTCGTGGAGCTCGGGTGCGGGCTGGGGCTGCCGTCGATCGCCGCCGCGCTGGCCGGCGGGCGGGTCCTCGCGACCGACTGGTCGGCCGACGCGGTCGCGTTCGCGGCCGCCAACGCGCGGCGCAACGGCGTCGAGCTGGAGACCGCGGTCGTGTCGTGGACCGACCCGGGCGTGCTGCTGGAGCGCGCGCCGTGGCCGCTCGTGCTCGGCTCCGACCTGCTCTACGAGGCGCGCAACGTGCCGGTGCTGCTGGAGCTGCTGCCCGCGCTCGTGGGCGACCGCGGCGAGGCGTGGATCGCCGATCCGGGCCGCGGGCCGGCCGAGCGCTTCCTGGAGCGCGCGGCCGAGCGGTTCGCGATCCGCTCGACGCCCGACCCGGCCGGGCCGCGCGTCCGCGTGCACCGGCTGACGCCGCGATAGCGTCCCTGCCATGGAGCCCGACGCGATCGAGCTGCGGGTGCTCGGCTGCCTCATCGAGAAGCAGCGCACGACGCCCGACGCCTACCCGCTCAGCCTCAACGCGCTGCGCCTCGCCTGCAACCAGTCGACGAACCGCGACCCGGTCATGCAGCTCGACGAGGCGCAGATCCGCGACGCGCTGCAGCGCCTGTACCGGCGCCGCTGGACGCGCCTGGCGGGCGCCGGCCGCGCCGCCAAGTACCGCCACCTGCTCGACGAGGCGCTCGGCCTGGCCGACGACGAGCTCGCGCTGCTGGCGGTGCTGATGTTGCGTGGGCCGCAGACGCCCGGCGAGCTCAACCAGCGCGCGAGCCGGCTGCACGCGTTCGGCTCGCTGGCGGCGGTGCAGGAGACGCTCGACCGGCTGGTGGCGCGCGAGCTCGTGGCGCGCCTGGAGCGCCGGCCGGGGCAGAAGGAGGAGCGCTTCGCGCAGATCCTGGGCGGGGGAGACGCGGAGAGCGCCCCGCCTGCGGCGCCCGCCGTCACCGCGCCGACGCCGACGGAGGGCGACGCGGTTCCGCCCGCCCCGCAGCCCGGTCCCGAGCCGGCCGCGTGGGCGGACTCGGCTCCGGCGCCGGCGGTCGACGAGGCTCGCATCGAGCGCCTCGAGCGCGAGGTCGCCGCCCTGCGCGCGGAGCTCGATGCGCTGCGCGACGAGCTCGGCGCCTAGGTATCAGGCTTCCGCAGTCTCCGTGAAGACCTTGCCGAACCCGATTCGGGCTTGTACGGTTCCGCACATGCTCGCTTGTGCCGCCTGCGGGCGCTCGTACAACGCTCGCGCGCTCGATCCCTGGTCGCTCAGCACCGCCACCTGCCCCGGTTGCCGGGGCGAGCTGGCGGTCACGCCGCGCAAGCACCCGATCACCGCCACCGCGGACGCGGGCCGGTTCGTCCGCGCCCAGGTCCGCGAGGAGCAGCTCTCGCAGCGGTTGACGGGGCTGGGCGCCTGAGCGACGGACCCGGCGACGGGCGCGCGCGGCCGCTACGGTCTCGCGCGTGCCCGTCCAGGCCGGCCTGCGCCGCGTCGCCACCACGCGCTACGTCACGCCCCTGCGCGAGGGCGGCTCGCTGCCCGGGCTGGTGGAGGCCGACGACGACGGCCTGTACGTCGTCAAGTTCCGCGGCGCCGGCCAGGGCCCGCGGGTCCTGGCCGCCGAGGTCATCGTCGGCGAGCTCGCCCGCGCGCTCGACCTGCCGGTGCCCGAGCTCGTGGTCGCCGAGGTCGACCCGGCGCTGGGGCGCGCCGAGCCCGACCCGGAGATCCAGGAGCTGATCGAGGGTAGCGCCGGCACCAACCTCGGCGTCGACTTCCTGCCCGGCGCGCTGCCGTACACGCCGGCCGCCGGCTGGCAGCCCGACCCCGCGCTCGCCGCGGACGTCGTGTGGCTCGACGCGCTCACCACGAACGTGGACCGCACCCCGCAGAACCCCAACCTGCTCGTGTGGCACGGGCGGCTGTGGCTGATCGACCACGGCGCGGCCCTGTACCGCCAGCACACCGGCCTGGACCCCGCCGACGCCGTACGGACGTTCCCGCAGATCGCCGACCACGTCCTGCTGCCGGGCGCCGGGTCCGTCGTCGAGGCCGACGAGCGCCTGGCGTCGCGGGTCGACGATGCGCTCCTGGAGCGCCTGGTGGAGCTCGTGCCCGCCGACTGGCTCGACGGGACCGATCCGCGCGCGTACGTCGACTACCTCGCCGGGCGGCTGGCGCGCTCGCGCGAGATCGCCCAGGAGGCCGACGATGCCCGCGCGTAGCCCGTTCGCCTACGCGATCGTGCGGGTCGTGCCGCGGGTCGAGCGCGGCGAGCGCTTCAACGCCGGCGTCGTCGTGTACTGCCGCCAGCGCCAGTTCCTGGCCGCGCGCACACGGCTCGACGAGGCGCGCCTGCGCGCGCTGGCGCCCGACGCCGACGCCGATCAGGTGCGCGCGCACCTGCAGGCGATCGAGCGCATCGCCGCCGGCGACCCCGACGCCGGGCCGATCGCGGCGCTCGACCGCTCCGAGCGCTTCGGCTGGCTGGTCGCGCCGTCGAGCACGATCATCCAGCCGTCGCGCGTGCACACCGGCCTGTGCGACGACCCGCAGGCCACGCTCGACCACCTGTTCGAGACGCTGGTCGCCTAGCGCGAGCGCGCCGGGCGGCGCGGTGCACGCGATCGTGCAGGCGTCGTTGCGCGGCGGGGCCGCCGCTACGGTCGGAGACGTCTCGCCGCCGGATGTCCCGTCGCTCCATCCCATCCCTCGCCGCGCTGGCAGCGGCCGCCGTGCTCCTCCCGCTCGCCCTGTGGGCGGCCAGCCCGCTCCTGGCGGGCGGCGCCACCCAGGACGAGCTCGAGTCGCGGATCGAGGGCGGCAAGGCGCGCGAGCGCGCGCTCGCGTCCGCCGCGCAGCGCCTCGCCGGGCTGGAGCGGTCGCTGGCCGCCGACGTCGCCGTGCTGCAGGGCCGCCTCGCCGAGGTGCGCGCGGAGCTCGCGCGCGGGGAGCAGGAGCTCGACGAGACGCAGGGGCGACTGCGCGCCGAGCGGGCCCGCGCCCAGCGCCTGTCCAAGCGGCTGGCGACGGGGCGGGAGCTGCTGGCGCGGCGGCTGCGCGAGCGCTACACCAGCCCGCAGCCCGACCTCGTCGCGGTCGTCCTCGCCTCCAACAGCCTGTCGGATCTGCTCGAGCGGGCCGAGTTCCTGCGCCGCATCCAGCGCAACGACGAGCGGATCGTGACCCGCGTGCGCGACGCGCGGGCCGCCTCCCGCGAGCAGGCGCGGCGGCTGGCCGCGCTCGAGGACCGCCAGCGCGACGCGGTCGTCGCCATCGGCCGGCGCCGCGACGCCCTGGCCGGCATGGAGGCGGCGCTGCAGGAGCGCCGCGCGAGCCTCGCCCGCGCCCGCGCCGCCCGTGAGCAGGCCCTCCGCGAGACCCGGGCCGGGCGCCAGGCGGCCGAGCGCCAGCTCGAGCGGCTGCTGGCCGAGCGCGCCCGCGCCGCGCGCGCCGTCGGTCCCGGCGGGCCGTGGGCGATCCCGTGGCCGATCGTGCAATGCGAGTCGGGCGGGCAGAACCTGCCGCCCAACTGGGCGGGCGCGTCCGGCTACTACCAGTTCATGCCGGCCACCTGGCGCGGCCTGGGCGGCAGCACGCCGCACGCCTACCAGGCCTCCAAGGCCGAGCAGGACAGACTCGCTGCACGGCTATGGAACAACGGCGCCGGTGCCGATAACTGGGACTGTGCCGCGCTCGTCGCCTGAGCGCCGATCGTTCCCCGACCCCCCGGAGATGATGAAGAAGACCTCTCGCATCGGCCGCGGATGGCGCCTCACGAAGGACAGCTGGGCGATCCTCAAGGCCGACCGCTCCCTGCTCGCGTTCCCCGTCGTCGGCTCGATCGCCGCCACGGTGGCGCTCGTGATCGTCGCCGCCCCCGGCGTCGGCATCTGGGCGGCGACCGACTCCTGGTGGACGGCGCTGCCGTTTGCCGCCGTCGCGCTCTACCTCGCCACGTTCATCACGATCTACATGGGCGTGGGCCTGGCCGCCGCGACCGCGCAGGTGATGGACGGCCAGCAGGCGACGCTGCGCAGCGGCCTCGCGGTCGCCCGCCGGCACACGGGCGCGATCGCCAAGTGGGCGCTCGTGCAGGCCACCGTCGGCCTCATCATCAACGCCCTGCAGCAGATGGCCGAGAGCGAGAACGGCCTGCTGCGCATCATCGGCCTGATCTTCACCGCGTTGGTCAGCATCGCCTGGACGCTGGCGAGCTTCTTCGTCATCCCGCTGCTCGCGTTCGAGAACCTCGGGCCCGGCGCCGCGCTGAAGCGCTCCGTGGCGATCATCCGCGAGCGCTGGGGCGAGGGCGTCGTCGGCTCCGCCGCGATCGGCGGCATCGTGTTCCTGCTCGGCATCCTGCCGGGCATCGCGCTCGTCGTGCTCGGCGTCGTCGCCGGCGGCATCGGCGGGATCGTGCTGGCCGTCGTCGGAGGGCTCGTCATCGTCGTCGCCGCGGTCGTCGGCAACACGCTGAGCCAGGTGTTCCGCGTGGCGCTCTACCGCTTCGCGACGGGCGGCCCCGCCGCGCCGGGGTTCGATCCGGACGACCTGGAGCACGCGTTCCGGCCCAAGAAGCGCGGCCGCGGCAGCGCGCCGCAGACCGCCTGAGCCGCACGGCTCGCGCGCAGCGCCTGCCACACTGTCCGGATGGAGAACGCCATCACGGCGGAGGGCCTGGAGGCGCTGCGCGCGGAGCTCGCGCAGCTCGAGGGCCCGGCCCGCCAGGACATCGCGCGCCAGATCAAGACCGCCCGCGAGTTCGGCGACCTGAAGGAGAACGCGGAGTACCACGCGGCCAAGGAGGCCCAGGCGCACCTGGAGACGCGCATCCTCAAGCTGCGTGAGCGCATCGCCAACGCCGAGGTGGTCGAGGCCGCCTCCGGCGACGTCGTCGGCTTCGGGTCGACCGTCGAGGTCGAGGACGAGCAGACGCAGCGGCGCACCACCTACCGGATCGTGTCGTCCACCGAGGCCGACGCCGCCAAGGGCCTGCTGTCGGCCGAGTCGCCGGTCGCCGCGGCGCTCGGCGGCAAGCGGGTCGGCGAGGTCGCCAGCGTCGAGACGCCCCGGGGCGAGCGCCGCCTGAAGCTCGTGGCGGTGTCGTGATGGGCGCCGTCGACGATCGGGAGCTGCGCGAGCGGCTGACGCCCGAGCAGTACGCCGTCCTGCGCGAGGGCGCGACCGAGCGGCCGTGGAGCGGGAAGTACGTGTCCGAGAAGGCCGACGGCACCTACCGCTGCGCCGCCTGCGGGGCGACGCTGTTCGACGCCTCCACGAAGTACGAGTCGGGCTCCGGCTGGCCGAGCTTCACGGAGCCGGCGGTGGCCGAGGCCGTCGAGCTGGTCGAGGACCGCAGCCACGGGATGATCCGCACCGAGGTGCGCTGCCGCACCTGCGGGTCGCACCTGGGCCACGTCTTCGACGACGGGCCGGTCGACCGCGGCGGGATGCGCTACTGCATCAACTCGCTCGCTTTGGAGCTGGAAGAGAGGTAGTGCGGGTTTCGCCCCCTGGGCGAACACCCGCGACCGAGTCGAGCCCCCTGGGCGAGAGCTCGGCGCGGGCCCGGGCGGGCCTGATGCCCGCCCGGTCACGCCCGGTCAGCGATCACCGCTCATTTACTACGTCCCAGGACTTGAGTGTCTTGCCTGGGCGGCGTGACACTCGCGACCACCTGGACAGGCCGCCCCGGAGGGCGCGTTGCCACGGCTGGGGCCTCGGAGGACCCCTCGGTCGCGTGGGCGATCGGCCGGACCTTCACCCTAGCGATCCCGGGCGGTCCGTACCATCGACGGCGTGACCCGTGCGCCGATCGAATCCTGGCTGATGGACATGGACGGCGTGCTCGTCCACGAGGACGTCGCGATCCCCGGCGCCCAGGAGTTCCTGGCCGCGCTGCGCGAGCGCGGCACGCCGTTCCTCGTCCTCACGAACAACTCGATCTACACGCGCCGCGACCTGGCCGCGCGGCTGCGGGCCTCCGGCCTGCACGTGCCCGAGGAGGCGATCTGGACCTCGGCGCTGGCCACGGCGCGGTTTCTGGACGACCAGCGCCCCGGCGGCAGCGCGTTCGTCATCGGCGAGTCCGGGCTGACGACCGCGCTGCACGAGGTGGGCTACACGATGACCGAGCGCGAGCCCGACTACGTCGTGCTGGGGGAGACGCGCACGTACAGCTTCGAGCGCATCACGCAGGCGATCCGGCTGATCGTCAACGGCGCCCGGTTCATCGCCACCAACCCCGACCCGACCGGCCCGACGACCGTCGGCCCGGTGCCGGCGACCGGGTCGGTGGCGGCGCTGATCAGCCGCGCCACGAACGTCGAGCCCTACTACGTCGGCAAGCCCAACCCGCTGATGATGCGCTCGGCCCTGAACGCGATCGACGCCCACTCCGAGACGACGGCGATGATCGGCGACCGGATGGACACCGACATCGTCGCCGGCCTGGAGGCGGGCCTGGAGACCGTGCTCGTCCTCACGGGCGTGACGACCCGCGAGATGGCGGAGCGGTTCCCGTACCGCCCGCTGCGGATCGTCGACTCGATCGCGGATCTCGTGGAGGTCGCCCAGGGCGCGCCGGCCGCGGGCTGAGCCGGGCCTACGGCTCGCGCTGGGCGGGCACCGGCGCCTCCTCGAGGACGCCGAGCAGCTCGCCGACGCGGCACACCAGCAGGCGCTCCTCGTCGACCTCGACCCACGTGCCCGCGGCGGCGGGGAACACGACGTGGTCGCCGGGGCGCACCGGCATCTCGACGCCGGCGTGCTGCCACCAGTCGATGCCCTGGCCGACGGCGAGCACGATGCCGTGCTGCGGCGGCGGCTCGTTGCTGCCGGCGGGGACGAGGAGGCCCGAGTGGCGGACGCGATCGGGCTCGAGCTCCTTGATGACGACGCGGTCGAAGAGCGGTCTGAGCTGGTGACGCATGCGCGCGTCACGATAGCCGCCGCGGACGGCGGTCACCGGCGCGCGCGGATGGTGATCCGGAAGCGCTCGCCGACGTCGCCGGAGCCCACCTGCGCGTAGGTGGCGCCGAACGTCGTGCGGCCCGTGCCGCGCACCCTGATCGTGTAGCGCTGCGTGCCCCCGGAGCCGACCATGCCGGTCTCCTCGGCCACGTAGCGGTCGCGCGTCACGCGGGCGACGGCGGGCCGCGGGCGGGTCGTCACGCTCCAGCGGTAGCCGGTGGTCTCGTTGGCGTCGAGCGCGATCGTGATGCGGTCGCCGACGTGGGCGCGGACCGTCGTGCCGGAGTCGGCGGCGGTCAGCGAGATGCGGTGGGCCGAGGCCGAGGCGGGCAGCGCGAGCGCGAGCAGCGCGGCGAGCGGGAGGAGCAGGCGTCCGTGCATGTCCGCGAGCCTACCGCCGCGCCGTCCTCGGCAGGTTCACGATGACCCTGGGCAGGTCGCGCGCGGACCGGTGCAGCGCCTCGCTCAGCGCCGCCGGGGTGTCGGGCCCATGGACGCCGGTCCCGTGGCCGACGAGCAGGTGCTCGGGGGCGAACGCGCCGAGCGTGCGCGGCGGGCGCAGGCGCAGCAGCATGTGGACGCCGACCCGGGTCGCCCCGCCGGTGAGCATCGCGCTCGTGCCGACCGCCTCGGGCACGATCAGCGCGCGCTGCTGCGGCCACCACAGCGCCACCTCGCGCCACCAGGGCCGGTCGACGAGCTGCACGACCTGGAACGGGCTGTCGGGCACGACGCGCGGGACGTTCAGCAGCGGCACGCCGAGGCGGGCGGCGAGCGCGTTCGCGTCGCGGCCGTGGCGGTCGAGCAGGCGCAGCACGGCGACGGGCTCGCCGAGCTTCGCCGCTCGCTCGATCGCGTCGCCGTCGTCGACCGGGTCGATCAGCCACACGCGGCCGTCGTCGGCGAGCGCGTGGGAGGTGCGCTCCATGGGCTCGTCGATGGTCCAGCTGAACCCGAACGGCAGCTCGTCGTAGACCCGGATCGCCACGGCGCACAGGCTCGCAGAAGCGGGGGGCGCTTCGCTAGGCCGCGGCGCGCATCCGCGCCTCCTCGCGCTCGCCGTCGTAGCGGGCGAGCTGCGGGAACGCGAGCGCCACGACCACGACGGCCGCCAGGCACAGCAGGCCGCCCGAGGCGACGGCGGCGGTCACCGGCATGAGCGAGCCGGCCAGGCCGGAGCGCAGGTCGCCCAGCCGCGGGCCGCTGGTGACGACGAGCATGAACACCGACGACATGCGCCCGCGCAGGTGCTCGGGCGTGACGACCTGGTTGATCACGCTGCGGCAGACGGCGCTGACGCTGTCGGCCGCGCCGGCGAGCGCGAGCAGCGCGGCGGCCCACCACAGCGACGGCGCGATCCCCACCGCGGCGATCGCGGCGCCCCACACGACGACGGCGACGATCGTGATGCGCCCCAGCCAGCGGGCGCGCTCCAGCCAGCCGGTGGTGACGGCGGCGACGACCGCGCCCGCCGACACCGACGCGTAGAGGAGGCCGGTGCCGGCGGCGCCGGCGTCGTAGACGGTGAGGGCGAGGACCGGGAACAGCGCGCGCGGCATCGCGAACGTCATCGCCGCCAGGTCGATCACGAACGAGCCCAGCAGCGCGCGGTTGCCCTTGACGAAGCGCAGCCCCTCGGCGATCGAGCGGGCGATCTTCGGATGCTCGGCGTCGGGCGCGTTGGGCGGCAGCGCCCGGATCGGGACGACGAGCGCGAGCATCACCGCGAACGCGACGGCGTCGAGCGCGTAGACGGTCTCGACCCCGGCCCAGGCGATCACGAGGCCGCCGACGCCGGGGCCGACGATCGACGCGAGCTGGGCGACGCTGAAGTTGATCGCCAGCGCCGAGCGCAGGTAGGGGCCCGCCAGCGCCGGGACCGCGGCCGCGCGCGTGACGTTGACGACCGCGCCGCTGCCCGCCAGCGCGGCGGCGAGCACGAACAGCGCGACGACGTGCGCGGCGCCCAGGAACGACAGGACGGCCAGCAGGATCGCCACGACGGTCAGGACGGCCTGCGAGCCGAGCATCAGCCGGCGGCGGTCGACCCGGTCGGCCCACGCGCCGCCGATGAGCGAGCCGAGGATCAGCGGCACGAGCTCGACCGCGCCGATCAGGCCGACCAGCAGCGGCGAGTCGGTCTCCACGTACACCTGGTAGGGGAGGGCGACCAGCGCGGCCTGGGTGCCGAGCGTGGAGCAGGCCTGCCCGATCGTCAGGAGCCGGAGGTCGCGCGATCGGCGCAGCGCGGTGAGGTCGACGGCGATGCGCGCCACCGGCCAGAGTGAAGCAGCCGTCCCGTCTGGCGGCGTCCGCGCTGGGTAGCCGAGGGGCATGACCACCGTGACCGAGACCGAGGCGCGCGAGCACCTCGTCACCTATCTCTCCGACGCCCACTCGATCGAGGAGCAGGCGCTCGTGCAGATGCGCCGCGCCCCGAACATCGCCGGCGAGCCCGGCCTGGAGCGGATCTTCCGCGAGCACGAGGCCGAGACCGCCGACCACGAGCGGCTGATCCGCGAGCGCCTGGACGCCTACGACGCCGACCCGTCCAAGCTCAAGGAGCTGATCATGAAGGCCGGTGGGGTGGCGTTCGCGCTGTTCGCCCAGGCGAACCCGGACACGCCCGGCAAGCTGACCGCGCACGCGTACTCCTACGAGCACCTCGAGCTCGGCTCGTACGAGCTGCTGGCCCGCGTCGCCGATCGCGCCGGCGACGCCGAGACCGCCGCGGTCGCGCGGCGCATCGCCGAGCAGGAGCGCGCGATGGGGCAGCGGCTGGCCGATCACTTCGACGCGGCGGCGCAGGCGTCGCTGCGCGACCTGTCGCCCGAGGACCTGCAGGCGCAGGTCACCCTGTACCTGCAGGACGCGCACGCGCTGGAGGTCCAGGCGATCGCGCTGCTGGAGGGCGGCGAGCGGATCGCCGGCGACGAGGAGCTGGCCTCGCTCATGCGCGGGCACCTGGAGGAGACCCAGGAGCACGAGCGCCTCGTCCGCTCGCGTCTCGAGGAGCTCGGCGCCAAGCCGTCGCGGCTCAAGGACGCCGCGCTGGGCATGGGCGGGCTGAACTGGGGCGGCTTCTTCGCCGGCCACCCGGACACGCCGGGCAAGCTCGCCGCGTTCGCCTACGCGTTCGAGCACCTGGAGATCGCCGGCTACGAGCTGCTCGCGCGCGTCGCGGGGATCGCGGGGGACACGGCCACGGTCGCGCTGGCCGAGCGGATCCTCGCCGACGAGCGCCGGGCCGCGCAGCGCGTCGCCGACGGCTTCGACCACGCCGCGGAGGCGGCGCTGGCGGCGCGCAGCTGACGGCCGCGCCCGGCCCGTTGGCGCGGCGTCTGGCGGCGGACCGCCGGAGCGGTTGCGCCAGCAACGAATCGCGCTAGAATCTCAGTCTCATCCACTGAGATTTCGATAGCGAGACGTTGCACATGAATCCACAGAACCCGAACGTCTGCGAGCTGTGCGGGGAGCGTCCCGCCGCGGTTCGCGTCATGTTCTCCAACGGGCTGACCCGCCGCAGCGCGGTCCTGTGCGAGGTGTGCGCGCAGCAGACCATGGGCCAGGGCCCCGTGCCGCCCGCAGGCGTCGGTCCGCAGGGCGCGGCCCCGGGCGCGCCCGGCGCCAAGCAGGAGTCGGCGCTGGACGAGTTCGGCCGCGACCTGACCGACGACGCCCGCGAGGGCCGCATCGACCCGGTCATCGGTCGCGACGACGAGATCGCCCAGACGGTCGAGATCCTCGCCCGCCGGCGCAAGAACAACGCCGTGCTGATCGGCGAGGCCGGCGTCGGCAAGACCGCCATCGCGGAGGGCCTGGCGCGCCGCATCGCCGAGGGCGACGTCCCCGAGGCGCTGCAGGACACGCGCGTCGTGGCGCTGGACCTGGCCGGCATGATCGCCGGCACCCAGTACCGCGGCCAGTTCGAGCAGCGCCTGAAGGACGTGCTCGCCGAGGTCGCCGAGTCCGAGGGCCGGATCGTCCTGTTCGTCGACGAGCTGCACACCGTGCTGGGCGCGGGCAACGCCGAGGGCGCGATGGACGCCGCCAACATCCTCAAGCCGATGCTGGCGCGCGGCGAGCTGCGCATGATCGGCGCGACCACGCTGGCCGAGTACCGCAAGATCGAGCGCGACTCCGCGCTGGCGCGGCGCTTCTCCGCCGTGATGGTCGGGGAGCCGAGCGTCGAGGAGACCGTCGAGATCCTGCGCGGCCTGCGCGACGTGTACGCGTTCCACCACGACCTGGAGATCGCCGACGAGGCGCTCGAGGCCGCGGCGCGGCTGTCGGACCGCTACATCAGCGAGTACCACCTGCCCGACAAGGCGATCGACCTGGTCGACCAGGCCGCGGCGAAGCTGCGCCTGAGCGCCGGCGAGGACCCCGAGGTCGCGCGCCTGCGCGCCGAGATCGAGAAGCTGGACGCCGAGAAGCGGCAGGCCATCGAGGCCGAGGAGTACGAGGACGCGGCGAAGCTGAAGCAGCTCGCCGAGCAGGCGCGCGAGCGCCTGGAGGCCCTGGGCGCGAGCGAGTCGCCGGCGAGCGACCGCCTGGTCGTCGGCGAGGCCGAGATCGCCGCGGTGATCGCGGCGCGCACCGGCATCCCGGTCGGCGAGCTGGTCGAGGGCGAGAGCGAGCGGCTGGCGCACCTGGAGGACGACCTGCACGAGCGGGTGGTCGGCCAGGACGAGGCCGTCGAGGTCGTCGCCGACACGATCCGGCGCGCCCGGGTCGGGCTGGCCGAGGGCGACCGCCCGGTCGGCACGTTCCTGTTCCTGGGCCCCACCGGCGTCGGCAAGACCGAGCTGGTGAAGGCCCTGGCGGAGCGGCTGTTCTCGACCGAGAAGGCGCTCGTGCGCATCGACATGTCCGAGTACCGCGAGCCGCACACGGTCGCGCGGCTGATCGGCTCGCCGCCCGGCTACGTCGGCTACGGCGACGGCGGCCAGCTCACCGAGCCGGTGCGCCGGCGGCCCTACAGCGTCGTGCTGCTCGACGAGATCGAGAAGGCGCACCCCGACGTCTGGAACGTGCTGCTGCAGCTCATGGACGACGGGCGCCTGACCGACGGCGAGGGCCGCACGGTCGACTTCACCAACGCGATCGTCGTGATGACGTCGAACCTCGGCGCGGGCGCGGCCAAGCGCGGCGTCGGCTTCACCGTCGCCGCGGGCGAGCCCGACGCGGACCGCATGCTGGCCGCGGCCAAGCAGGCGTTCCTGCCGGAGTTCCTCAACCGGATCGACGAGATCGTCCTGTTCCGGCCGCTGGACGAGGCGCAGGTGGAGCGCATCACCGCGCAGATCGTCGACGGCGTGGCCCGGCGCCTGCGCGAGGAGCGCGGCATCGAGCTCGAGGTCGACCCGGCGCTGATCGCCCGCCTGGCACGGGAGGGCTTCGACGCCGAGTACGGCGCGCGCCCGCTGCAGCGCCACGTGCGCCGCACGCTGGAGAAGGAGCTGACCCGGGCGATCGTCGACGGCCGGCTGGCCGACGGGGCGCGCGTGCGCGCCGCCGACGGCCCGGACGGCACGATCACGCTGACCCCGGTCGAGCGCCCGCACCTCGCGCTCGCGGCCTGAGCCGCATCGCCCCCGCCCCGTCCCGTCCCGTACGTCGGGGCGGGACGTAGGCTGGCGCCCATGGACACGGACGTCGTGGTCGTGGGCGCCGGCCCGGTGGGCCTGACGCTCGCCTGCGAGCTGCGCCGCCTCGGCGTCGGCGTGCGGGTGCTGGAGCGTCACGAGCGCCGGCCCGAGGGCTCGCGCGCCACCGACCTGCACGCCCGCTCCCTGGAGCTGTGGGAGCCGATCGGCGTCGCCGGGGCGATCCTCGCCCGCGCCCTGCCGATCGAGGCGGTCCCGCTGATCTCGCAGGGGCGCGAGATCGCGCGGCTGGACTTCGCCGGCGTCGACAGCCCGATGCCCGCGGCGGTGTCGCTGCGCCAGCGCGACCTCGAGGAGCTGCTGGAGGCGCACCTGCGCGAGGCCGGCGGCGTCGAGGTCGAGCACGGCCTCGGCGTGACCGACGTGGCCACCGACCCCGGCGCGAGCCGCGGCGCGGTCGTCACCGACGCCACCGGCGCCACGACCCGCGCCGCCTACGTCGTGGCCTGCGACGGCGTGCACAGCGAGCTGCGCGAGCGGCTCGGCATCCCGTTCCGCGGCGGCGAGTTCCCCGGCCGCTTCGCCGTCGTCGACGCCGAGCTGGCCGACTGGCCGTTCGGCCCCGGCGAGCTGCCCGTGTTCCTCGACGCCGACGGGCTGTGGTGCATGCCGCTGCCCGACGGCCGCTGGCGCGTGTTCTTCCGCGACGACGCCGCGCCCGACGGCGGCCCGCGCCTGGACGACGCGCAGGACGTCCTCGCCCGCCACGTGCCCGGCGCGCGCGTCACCGGCGGGCGCGACGCCGCCTGCTTCACCCTGCACCACCGCGTCGCGCGCCACTACCGCGCCGGCGCCGCCTTCCTCGCCGGTGACGCCGCCCACGCGATGACCCCGGTCGCCGGGCAGGGGATGAACACCGGCATCCAGGACGCCGCCAACCTCGCCTGGAAGCTGGCGCTCG
>DATMSA010000097.1:0-22777 GCA_035565675.1 Capillimicrobium sp.
CAGGTCGAGCGACACGCGCCGCTCGACGCCCGGGGCGGGGGCCCCGCCGCCGATCTCGTCCACGGCGCGGGCGATCGCGGCGTCGGTGAGCGCGTCGCCGGCGAGCATGACGCTGCGCCGCGCGTCGGTGCGGCGGTCGGCGACCGCGAGCCCGAGCGCCGACAGCACGCCCGACGCGCGCGGCACGACGATCCGGTCGATCCCCAGCTCGTCGGCGATCGCCGTCGCGTGCAGGCCGCCGGCGCCGCCGAAGGCCAGCAGCGCGTAGCGGCGCGGGTCGACGCCCCGCTGCACGGTCATCACCCGCAGCGCGCGCACCATCTCCGCGTCGGCGACCCGCACGATCCCCTCGGCGCAGGCGATCGGATCGAGGCCCAGCGACGCGCCCAGCGCGGCGATCGCTCGCTCCGCGGCGTCGCGGTCCAGCCGCACGCCGCCGGCCAGCTCGGCGTCGGGGTCCAGGCGGCCCAGCAGCAGGTTGGCGTCGGTCACGGTCGGCTCCGTCCCGCCGCGGCCGTACGCGGCGGGCCCCGGGTCGGCCCCGGCCGAGCGCGGGCCGACGCGCAGCGCCCCGCCCGGGTCGCGCCAGCCGATCGAGCCGCCGCCGGCGCCCACGGTGTGGATGTCGACCATCGGCAGCGCGAGCGGGCGCCCGCCGACCTCGCGGCTGGCCGTCTCGCGCACCGCGCCGTCGTCGACGACGCACACGTCGCAGGACGTGCCGCCCATGTCGAAGCACAGGAGGTCGCCGATGCCGGTCTGGCGGGCGATCAGCGCGGCCGCCGCCGCGCCGCCCGCCGGCCCCGACAGGACCGCCAGCGCGGCGTGCGCGGCCGCCGCGTCGAGGGAGGTGAGCCCGCCGCTGGACTGCATGATCCGCGGCTCCGGCAGGCCGGCGTCGCCGGCGCGGGCGGCGAGCGCGCGCAGGTAGGCGGCCAGCAGCGGCGACAGCGCGGCGTCGACCTCGGTCGTCGCCGCCCGCTCGTACTCGCGGAACGTCCCGACGACGTCGTGCGAGAGCGAGACGTGGACGCCCGGCAGCCGCGCCCCGATCGCCTCGCCGAGCGCGCGCTCGTGCTCGGGGAACGCGTAGCTGTGCAGGAGGACGACGGCGACGGCCTCCGCCTCGGTGGCCGCGAGCGCGTCGAGCACGCCGGCGACGGCCGCGTCGTCGAGCGCCCGCGCGATCCCGTCGGGCCCGGCCCGCTCGGGCACCGGGACGCGGCGCTCGGGCGGGACCAGCGGCGCCGGGCGGGCGGCGCACAGCCGGTACAGCTCCGGGCGGGCCTGGCGGGCCAGCTCGACGACGTCGGTGAAGCCCTCGGTGGCCAGCAGCGCGGTGCGGGCGCCGCGGCCCTCCAGGAGCGCGTTCGTGGCGACGGTCATGCCGTGCGCGAACGCGCGCACCTCGTCGGCGGGGCGGCCGGCGCGCTCCAGCGCGGCGGCGATCGCCGCCATCACGCCCTCGGACTGGTCGCGGGGGGTGGTCGGCGACTTGGCCGTGACCAGGCGGCCGTCGACGGCCAGGACCGCGTCCGTGAACGTCCCGCCGACGTCGACTCCGAGCAGCATGGGCCCGGCACCCTAACGGCGCCGGTGTGCGACACGCGGCCGCCGGGCAGGCGGCGGCCGCGCGTCGCCGGCGTGCCGCGGCTACGCCGCCACCAGCTCGGCGGGCTCCTCCGTCTCCGCCAGGTGCTGGTGGCTCGGGCAGTAGCCGTTGCGCGGCAACGGCATGCGCTGACAGGCGGTCCCCTTGCGCGTCGTGGCGCGGCACTGCAGCGGGTTCCCGTTGATGTCGAACCCGCGGCGGGGCTGGCTGTCCAGCCACTCCTCCGCGAGCGCGAGGACCCGCGTGACCGTCTGGCACACGCGCGCCTGCTGGCTCATCGGGAAGTAGACCCGGATGTCGTTGAACAGCGTCCGCGCCGGGCGCGCGAAGTAGTGGCGATCGTTGGCCAGCCGTTCCAGGGTGGCCTCGCACGCGTGCAGGACCGCGGCGTGCGCCTCGGCTCCTTGGACGGGCCCCTGCGCGTCGATGTACGGCGCAAGCTCCCGGTAGATCACGCGGCTGAACTGGTACATGCGAACCCTTGCGCTCCTCGCGTCGCGAACCTCTCCGAAGGCTGGAGGGTGCACCTCCGGTGTGAAGGAAAGCCGGAGTGATGTTGAGATGGGATTAAGCCCACTCGACGAAGCGCGGACGCTGCCCGGGCTCGACCACCGCGTGACGGTGGTCGAGCGCCGGATCGCGCTCCGGGAAGTCCCGGCGCAGATGGGCGCCGCGGGTCTCCTCGCGCGCCAGCGCGCATGCCCCGATCAAGCGGGCGATCGGATATGGGTCCAGCAGCAGCGTCGCCAGGTCCTCGCGGGTGCGCTCGATGCCGGCGTTGCGCCACAGCGCGTCCTTCGTCTCGCGGCCCGGGAGCGGGAGGGGCACGGGCGCCGGAGCTGGCGCGTTGCCGCTCGGCTCGGGCTCGTCGAGCGCGGCCAGCGCCGCGCGACGGCCGAACACACAGCACTCGCTCAGCGAGTTGGACGCGAGCCGGTTGGCGCCGTGCAGGCCCGTGCACGCCGCCTCGCCGACCGCGAACAGCCCGCGGACCGTCGAGTGGCCGTCGAGGTCGGTGACGATGCCGCCCATCCCGTAGTGCGCGGCGGGCGCGACCGGGACGAGCTGGGACGCCGGGTCGATGCCGGCCTCGCGCAGCGCGGCGATCACGTTCGGGAACAGGGCCGGGTCGATGTGGCGCATGTCGAGCCCCACCGAGCTCGCGCCGGTGCGGCGCATCTCGGCGTGGACGGCGCGGGCGACCTCGTCGCGCGGGGCGAGTTCGTCGACGAACCGCTCGCCGTCGGCGTTGTGCAGCGTCGCGCCCTCGCCGCGGATCGCCTCGGTGATCAGGAACCCCTCGCGGCCGCGCACGCCGGCGACCGCGGTCGGGTGGAACTGCATCAGCTCGAGGTCGGCGAGCGCGGCGCCGGCCCGGTGGGCGAGCAGCAGGCCGGTGCCCAGCGACCCGGGCGGGTTCGTCGTGCGCGCCCACAGCGCGGCCGCGCCGCCGGTGCACAGGACCACGCCGCGGGTCGACAGCGCGCGGCCGTCCTCCAGCACGAGGCCCCGGCAGCGGCCGTCCGCCGTCCAGATCGCGGCGGCGCCGGAGCCCTCGAGCACCTCGATGCGCGGCTCCTCGACGGCCAGCGCGGAGAGCTGGCGCACGAGCCGGCGCCCGGTGGCGCTGCCGCCGGCGTGGACGATCCGGCGGATCGAGTGGCCGCCCTCCAGCCCCAGCGCCAGGCGCCCGCGGCGGTCGGCGTCGAAGCGCACGCCCATCGCGACGAGGTCGGCGACGCGCTCGGGCGCCTCCCGGCACAGCACCTCGGCGGCGGAGCGGCGCACGAGGTCGCGCCCGGCGCGCTCCGTGTCGGCCAGGTGGCGCTCGGGCGAGTCGTCGGCCGCGAGCGCCGCCGCCAGGCCGCCCTGCGCCCAGTAGGAGGCGGTGCGCGCGAGCGGCGTCGCGGACACGAGCGCCACGCGCGCGCCCGCGCGCGCGGCGGTCAGCGCGGTGAACAGTCCGGCGGCGCCGGCGCCCACGACGGCGACGTCGGCGCGGTGGACGGATGGGGCGGCGGGCATCGCGCCGGTACCGTACCCGCGTGGCCCCGCCGGTCCTCCTCTCCCATCCGTCGTCGCTCGCGCACGACACCGGCGCCCACCCGGAGCGGGCAGAGCGCATCGTCGCGATCGAGCGCGAGCTCGAGGCGCGCGACTGGCTGGGGTGGGAGCGGCGGCTCTCGCCGCGGGCGAGCGAGGCGCAGGTCGAGCGCATCCACCCACCCAGCTACGTCGACATGCTGCGCGACCTGTGCGCGGCCGGCGGCGGGCACCTCGACGCCGACACGCTCGTCGTCACCGAGTCCTACGAGGCGGCCATGCACGGCGCCGGCGGCGCCATCGCGGCGGCCGAGCTCGTCGTACGCGGCGAGGCGCCGAGCGCGTTCAGCCTGCACCGCCCGCCCGGCCATCACGCCGAGATCGCCCGCGCGATGGGCTTCTGCCTGTTCAACAACGTCGCGATCGCCGCGCAGCACGCGCGCGACGAGCTCGGCGTCGAGCGCGTCCTCGTCCTCGACTGGGACGTCCACCACGGCAACGGGACCAACGACATCTTCCACGCGACCGACGAGGTCCTGTTCGTGTCGATCCACGAGTCGCCGCTGTACCCGGGGACCGGCTCGATGCACGACGCCGGGACCGGCCTGGGGGCGGGCTACACGGTGAACCTGCCCGTGCCCGGCGGATCGGGCGACGACGCCTGGACGTCGCTGGTCGCCCACGTCGTCGTGCCGCTGATCGGCGAGTACGAGCCGCAGCTCGTCCTCGTGTCGGCCGGCTTCGACGCGCACGCCGACGACCCGCTGGCGAGCTGCCGGGTGACCGAGGACGGGTTCGCGGCGATGGCCGCGCTGGTCGGCGGGGCGTGCGCGCGGCGCGGGATCCCGCTCGCGGGCGTGCTCGAGGGCGGCTACGCGGTGCGGGCGCTGGGGCGGTCGGTGGCGGCCGTGCTGTCGACCTGGGGCGAGGGCGTGGCGGCCGCGCCGGGCGACGTGGCGGTCCACGGCCTGGCGCTGCGCGCGCAGGAGCGGCTCGCCAAGGCCGGCGTCTGGACGACGCTGGGTCAGCCGGCGGGCTGAGCGGGGTCCGCGGCCGGCGGGGCCTGCTGGGCCGGGTCCACGGGGGCCTGCTGGGCCGGGTCCACGGGGGCCTGCTGCGCGGGGTCCACCGGGGTCTGCTGCCCCGGGTCCGTCGCCGGGGGCGCGCCGGCCGTCGTCGGCGGGGGCGCGGTCGTCGTCGTGACCGGCGCGGTGGTGGCGGCGCGGACGTCGTCGTCGTTGTTCGTCAGCTCGACGAAGGCCCAGGCCAGGGCGGCGCCGCACAGCAGCGCGACGACGGCCAGCACCGCGAGCGGCACGCGCCAGGCCGGCGGCGCGGCGATCGTGGTGCGCGCGGCGGTGCCGCAGCTCAGGCACCACTCCTGGTCGGGCTCCAGCGGGGCGCCGCAGCGCGGGCAGGGATCCGGGCGCGGGACGTCGTCGGGCGCGGCCTCGGCCGGCGCCGGCGGCTGCGTCTCGGGTCCGGTCACGGGGAGGGGGTCGGCTGGTCGGCCGGCGGCGTCGCCGCGTCCGGCGCGCTGGGCGCCACGGCCGGACCGGGCAGCGGGCCGGTGAGCGCGGGCCCCGCCGGCTGGGCGGCCCCGCGGCCGACGGGCAGGCCGCAGGCCGAGCAGAACGCGGCCTCGCTGGCGTGCAGGGCACCGCAGCGCGGGCAGCTCGCCAGGCCCGGCTCGCGCAGGACGGTGACGTCGCGGCGGTCGTCGAGCAGGCTCTCGAGCGCGCGCATCTCGCCGTCGAGCGTGCTCAGCGCGGCGAGCTTCTGCTCGACGAGGTCGTTGCGGTCGCGCCCGAAGCGGTGCAGGTCGAACACGAGCCCGCCGAGGTCGCGCAGGGCGACCTCGCGCGCCCGGCGCACGTAGCGCAGGCGACGGCGCAGCTTGCCGCGCTCGACGAAGCCGGGGGTCTCGTCGGCGGGCGCGGTCGCGTCGGCCGGCTGCTCGGCCTCGGCCGGCTGCTCCACCTCGGCCGGCGCCGCCTCGCCGGCCGGCTCCGGCAGCGCGGACGGCTCCTCCTGGGCGGCCTGGACCGGCTCGACCGCGGCGGTCGCCTCGGTCGGCTGGTCGCCGTCGATCGGCTCCAGCGCCTGGGTGGGCGCGTCGGGGGCCGGCTCGTCGCCTCCCCCTCGGCGCCGT
Source organism: Capillimicrobium sp. (assembly GCA_035565675.1). Classification (GTDB taxonomy): domain Bacteria; phylum Actinomycetota; class Thermoleophilia; order Solirubrobacterales; family Solirubrobacteraceae; genus Capillimicrobium. The sequence continues at coordinate 5,808 of DATMSA010000097.1, forward strand.
CGTGCGAACGGTCCGGCCATGGTCAACACCCTAGAACGATCGGTTTGCGGGCACGATGCGGTCAAGCGTCGTCGCGGGCGATCTCGCGCCACGCATCCGCGACGCGCGCGGCCATCGCGTCCGCGCTCCACCGCGCGGCGCGCTCGCGGCCGGCGACCCGCGGGTCCGGCTCGGCGAGCAGCCCGGCGATCGCCGCGCCCCAGGCGGCGCGGTCGTAGGGGGCGCACAGCGTCCCGTCGATCCCGGCGAGCGCCTCGGGGTGGATGCCGACCGGCGTGGCCAGCACCGGCACGTCGCAGGCGAGCGCCTCGATCGCGGCCAGCCCGAAGCCCTCGGCGTCGGAGGGGACGAGCACGGCGGCGGCGGCGTTGATCCACAGCGGCATCTCGGCGGGCGTCGCGTGGCCGAGCGTGACGAGCTCGACGCCGGCGTCGGCGGCCAGCTCGCGGGCGCGGTCGGCGCGCTTGACCGGCCGGTCCGGGTCGGCGGGCAGCAGCAGGAACGGCGCGCCGGGGTCGCGGCCCAGGCGGGCGCGCGCCTCGGCGCGCGGGATCGGGCGCAGGCGCTCGAGGTCGACGCCGCAGGGCAGGACCCGCACGTCGCGGACGCCCGTGGCCGCGAGCTCGGCCGCGAGCGCCTCGGACGCGGCGGCCACGAGGTCGTAGCGGGGCAGGATCGCGCGCGTCAGCCGGCCGCTGCGGGGGTGGCGCACGTCGGTGCCGTGGAGCGTGACGGCCCGGCCGGCGGCGCGGGCGGCGAGCGCCGGGTAGGCGGTGAGGCCGAAGTGGGCGTGGACGACGTCGTAGCGGCGGCGCCGGCCGCGCGCGAGCCGCGCGGCCAGGCGCAGGTAGCCCAGCGCGCCGGGGGCGCCCTCGACGAGCTCGACCTCGACGCCGGGGATGCGCGCGAGCGCGGCGGCCTGGTCGCGCACGAAGCTCCCGCGGCCCGGGTGAGCGGCGTCGGGCCGCATGTTCGACACGATCAGGGCGCGCATTTGCAGCGGTTTCGTTGCGAACTGGTGTAGCGCTGTGACACGTCGGTCTGGAGCATCGCAGGCATCGATGCCAACGAGCCGAGGAGGTCGAGATGGTGTACCGGTGGATGGGCGGCGCGCACGCGCTGGCAGTGCGGCTGCGCGGCGAGCGCGGCCAGGGGACGGTGGAGTACGTGGGGCTGATCCTGCTGATCGCCGGCCTGCTGGCCGCGGTGGTCGTGGCCGGCGCGCCGATGGGCAAGGACATCGGCAAGAAGATCGTGGCCGAGCTCGAGGCGGCGATCGACAGCGTCGGCGGCTCCGGGGGCGGCGGCAGGTAGCGCGGCGGGGCGCGCGGCCGCGTGCGTCCTGGGAACATGCGCGCCATGAGCCCACGGTCGTACGGCCGCGCGCCCGATGCGCTGCGCCCCACCCACATCGAGCCCGGCTTCGTCCCGTCCGCGACCGGCTCCGTGCTGATCGTCCAGGGCGAGACGCGGGTCATCTGCACCGCGTCCGTCGACGAGTCCGTCCCGCGCTGGATGGCCGGCCAGGGCCGCGGCTGGGTCACCGCCGAGTACGGGATGCTCCCGGCGTCCACGGGCGAGCGCAAGCAGCGCGACGTGTCCAAGGGCCGCCCCGACGGGCGCACGGTCGAGATCCAGCGCCTCATCGGGCGCTCGCTGCGCGGCGTCGTCGACTTCGAGGCGCTCGGCGAGCGCACTGTGTGGCTGGACTGCGACGTGCTCACGGCCGACGGCGGCACGCGGTGCGCGTCGATCACGGGCGCCTACGTCGCGCTCGACCTCGCCGTGCGCCGGCTGATCGACGAGGGGCGCCTGGAGCGCTCGCCGCTGACCGGCTCGGTCGCCGCCGTCTCGTGCGGCGTCGTCGGCGGCACCCCGGTGCTCGACCTCGACTACGCCGAGGACTCCACCGCCGAGGTCGACGCGAACGTCGTGATGACCGGCGACGGCGGCCTCGTGGAGGTGCAGGCGACCGCCGAGCGCACGCCGCTGTCGCGCGCGCACCTCGACGACCTGCTGGCGCTCGCGGCCGTCGGCATCGAGCACCTGCGCACCGTCCAGGCCGACGCGGTCGCGGCCGCCGGGGCGGCGACCGCCTGATCCCGCCCGTGCGCCTGCTGCTCGCCACGCGCAACCCGCACAAGGTGCGCGAGCTGGAGGCGCTGCTGGCGCCGGTCGGGATCGACCCGCTGCCCGACGACATCGAGCTGCCGCCCGAGACGGGGAAGACGTTCGCCGAGAACGCGCTCGGCAAGGCGCGGGCGGCGGCCGCGGCGACCGGCCGCGCCGCGATCGCCGACGACTCCGGGATCGAGGCGGCCGCGCTCGGCGGCGCGCCGGGCGTCCGCTCGGCCCGCTACGCCGGCCCCGACGCCACCGACGAGGAGAACCTGGCCAAGCTGCTGCGCGAGGCCCCGGCGGGCAGCCGCGTCGCCTACGTCTGCGCGATGGCCTACGTCGACCCCGACCGCGGCGTCGAGGAGGTCTTCGAGGGCCGCTGCACCGGGACGCTGGCGGCCGAGCCGCGCGGCGCCGGCGGCTTCGGCTACGACCCCGCCTTCGTGCCCGACGAGCACCCCGATCGCACGATGGCCGAGCTGGACCCGGCCGAGAAGGACGCGATCAGCCATCGCGGGCGCGCGGTCCGTGAGCTGCGGGCATGGCTCCGCAGATGACCCCCGGGCCGGCCGCGTCGTCGGCCGGCCGCCCGCCGCAGCCGGTGGTCAAGCGCCGCGCCGCGGCGCTGTCGGTCACGTCCAACGCGCTGCTGATCGTCCTCAAGTTCGCCGCCGGCCTGGTGACCGGGTCGGTGGCGCTGCTGGCCGAGGCGATGCAGTCGGTCATCGACCTCGTCGCGTCGGTCGTGGCGTACGTGTCGGTGCGCAAGGCCGACGAGCCCGCCGACGAGAACCACCCCTACGGCCACCACAAGATCGAGAACGTCGCCGCGGCGGTCGAGGGCGTCCTGATCCTCGTCGGCTCGGGCGTCATCGCCGTCGAGGCGGTGCGGCGCCTCATCGACGGCGGCGAGGTCGAGCAGATCGGCTTCGGCATCGCGATCATCGCCCTGACGATCGTCGTCAACCTCGTCGTCTCCGCGGTCCTGGCGCGGCGCGCCCGCGAGACCGAGTCGCCCGCGCTGGAGGGCGACGCCGCCCACCTGCGCACCGACGCGCTCACGTCGGTCGGCGTGCTCGTCGGCCTCGTGCTCGTCCAGGTCACCGGCGCGAGCTGGCTGGACCCGGTGGTGGCGCTCCTCGTCGCCGCGGCGATCGTGTGGACCGGCGTGCGGCTGCTGATGCGCTCGGGCCGCGTGCTGGTCGACGAGGCCCTGCCCGAGGACGAGCTCGCGCAGATCCGCGACACCGTCGTCTCGTTCGCGCCCTCCGGGGTCGTCGGCTTCCACAAGCTGCGCGCCCGCCGCGCCGGCGCCCGCCGGCTCGTCGACATGCACGTGCAGTTCTACGCGGGGGCGACGCTCGAGGAGGCCCACGCGACCGCCCATCGCCTGCAGGACGCGATCCGCGAGCGGCTGGGCGACGCCGACGTGCTCATCCACATCGAGCCGGCCGATCGCGTCCGCCCGGGGACCGAGCTGCGGCCGCCGCAGCGCTCCGACGCGCCAGATCCGCCCGCCGCGGGCGCCTGACGCCGTTTGGCCCGGGCGCCGCGGGGGATGCGTCGCGCATGAGCCACGACGACACCCGGCGGGACGCCGCCGCCTCCGATGCCGAGCGCCGCGCCCCTGCAGCCGCCGATCAGCCGGGCGACGCCGAGCGCCCCGACCATCGCGGACCCCGGGGAAACCCCGACGCCGAGGCGATCGACGTCGAGCGCGGCGAGGGCAAGATCGAGCGCGTCCTGGGCTGGTAGCGCCGCGCCGCGCGGCCCCCGGTCAGCGCACGTTGATCGCCGCCGCGGCCGCCACCACGAAGGACAGCACGCCGTAGCCGGTGTAGCCGTTGAGGAGCACGATCACGCCCGTGATGACGGCAACGGCTACGGTGACGAGCCAGGCGATTCGGGGCAGGGGCACCACACCATTGTGCTGTTCTGAGCCGACAGCCGTCCGGCGGGGGCGACATCATCGCCGCCGCGAATCCCGCAAACAGCGCGAAATCCGCGCTGCCATCGCGAGCGGCGTCCGCTGGCGCTGTTAGCTTCGACCGCTGCTCGCACACCACTCCGAAGGAGGAGCATCAGCCGTGACGAAGTCCGAGTTCGTCGACCACATCGCCCAGAAGGCCGGCCTGGCCAAGACCGACGCCGGCAAGGCCGTCGATGCGGTGATCGAGACCATCCAGGACACGCTGAAGCGCGGCGGCGAGGTCAACTTCTCCGGGTTCGGGAAGTTCCACGTCACCGAGCGTGGCGCCCGGGAGGGCGTGCATCCCCGCACCGGCGAGAAGATCACGATCGCGGCGGCCAAGCTGCCGAAGTTCACTGCCGGGTCCGGCCTGAAGAAGGCCGTCAAGGGCTGACCCCGAGGCCTCCGATCGCCTCGGTGACGGACGGCGGCGCGCGGGCGGCCGGGACCGGGTTCCCCGGCCGGCTGGCCGCGCGCGTCGCACAGCGCGAGTCCCAGATCGTCCTGGGGCTCGACCCCGATCCGTCGCGCCTGTGGCCGCAGGCCGCGGGCGCCGCCGACGGCGCCGCCGCCCCCGACGCGGCCGCGGCCGCGGCCGTCGAGGCGCACTGCCGGGCCCTGATCGACGCCGCGGGCCCCGCCTGCGTCGCCGTCAAGCCGCAGGTCGCGTGCTTCGAGCGGCTCGGGGCGCCCGGCTGGGCCGCGCTGCACCGCGTGGCCGCCCATGCCCGCGACGCCGGGCTGCTGGTCCTGGCCGACGCCAAGCGCGGCGACATCGACGTCACCGCCGCGGCGTACGCCCAGGGCCTGCTGACCGGCCTCGACACGCCGTTCGGCGCCGTCGAGGGCCTGCGGGCCGACGCGGTCACCGTCAACCCCTATCTCGGCGCCGACGCGCTGCAGCCGTTCGCGTCCGCGGCGGCGAGCGCGGACGCCGGCCTGTTCGTGCTCGTGCGCACCTCCAACCCCGGCGCCGCCGACGTCGAGGACCTCGAGCTGGCCGCCGGCGGCGCCGTGTGGGAGCACGTGGCGCGCCTCGTCGACGGGCTGGGACGAGGCCTCGACGCGGGCGAGCCGCTGTCGGCGATCGGCGCGGTGATGGGCGCCACCCGCCCCGAGCACCTGGCCCGTGCCCGCGAGCTGCTGCCGCGGTCCCCGTTCCTGCTGCCGGGCATCGGCGCGCAGGGCGGGCGGGTCGAGGACCTCGCCCCGGCGTTCGCCCCCGGTCGCGCCGGCGGCCTCGTCACCGCGTCCCGCTCGATCGCCCGCGCGCACGAGGCGTCCGGGGAGGAGCCCGGCGCCGCCGCCCGCCGGGAGGCGGAGCGCCTGCGCGCCGCCGCCTGGGCGCTGGCCTGATCGACCGCGCGTGAAATCCGCGCGTCACCGCCGTTCATCCTGCAAAGTCGCGGCTATGCTGCCGACCCAATGGCAGGCCGCCGCAGTCCCGCGCGCTTTCTCGCGCCGCTCTTTCTGGTGGCGGTCGTCGTCGCGGTGGTCGTCATCGTGCAGTCCCACCGCAGCGCGTCCGACGCGGGCGCCGGCACCACGACCAGCACCCAGTCCGACCGCCCTAGCGGCGACGGCGCGAGCACGACCGAGGCCTCGGACCGCAAGGGCGGGGACCGCAAGCGGCGCAACCGCCGCACCTACGTCGTCAAGCCCGGTGACATCCTCTCGACCGTGGCCGAGAAGACCGGCCTGACCGTGACCGAGCTGCAGGAGCTCAACCCCGACATCGATCCGCAGGCGCTGCAGGTCGGGCAGCGGCTGAAGCTGCGCCCGGACGCGGAGAGCGAGGACGAGGACGGCGGCTCCGCGACCACGGCCACGACCGAGGGCGACGCGGAGACGCCGTGACGCAGCGCTGCCTCGCCGCGATCGCGGCGGCGGCGCTGTCGGTGGCCACGGCCACGACCGCCGCCGCGCCTGCCGCCGCCCAGGGCCCCGACCTGGACGCGCCGGCCGCGATCCTCGTCCAGCCCGACACCGAGGACGTCGTCGTCGCCCGCCGCGAGCAGGAGCGGCGGCCGATCGCGTCCACGACGAAGCTGATGACCGCGCTCGTCACGCTCGAGAACGCCGACCTCGACGACGTCGTGACCGCGGTGCGCTACCGCGCCTCGCCGGTCGAGTCGCTGATGGGGCTGCGCGCCGGGGAGCGCGTCACGATCCGCGACCTGCTCGAGGGCCTGCTGCTGGCCTCCGGCAACGACGCCGCCGCGACGCTCGCCCGCCGGGTCGGCGGCTCCGAGCGGCGGTTCGTGCGGATGATGAACGAGCGGGCCCGCGAGCTGGGGCTGTCCGACACCCACTACGCCAACCCGGTCGGCCTCGACGACCCGCGCAACTACTCCAGCGCCGAGGACCTCGCCAAGCTCGCGCTGATCCTGCTGCGCGACCCGTTCTTCGCGCGCACCGTGAACCGGCGCAGCGCCACCGTCGTCAGCGGCGACCGGCGGCGCACGATCGTCAACCGCAACGCGCTCGTGCGCGAGGTCCCGTGGATGAACGGGGTCAAGACCGGCTACACGTCGCAGGCCGGCTACATCCTCGTCGGGTCGGCCTCGCGGCGCGGCGTGCGCTTCGTCTCCGCCGTGCTCGGCGCCCCGTCGGAGGCCGCCCGCGACGCCGACACGCTCGACCTGATGCGCTTCGGCCAGCGCCGCTACCGCCGGGTCGTCGCCCTGCGCCGCGGGGCCGTGCTGGCCAGCCCGACGCTCGACTTCCGCGCCGACGAGCACGTCGACGTCGTCGCCGCGCGGACCGTGCGCGCCGTGGTCCGCCGCGGGCAGCGGCCGCAGGTCCGGGTGACCGGGGTCCCCGACGAGCTCGCCGGGCCGCTGCGGCGCGGCCAGCGCGTCGGCACGGCGGTCGTCAGCTACCGCGGCCGCGAGCTCGCGCGGGTGCCGCTGGTGACCGCGGAGGCGGTGCCGGCGGCGGGCGTCGTCGACAAGGTCTCGTCGGCGCTGCCGCCGATCTGGCTGCTGGCGGTTGCCGCCGCCGTCCTGGCGTGTAGCCTCCATCTCGTCCTTCGGCACCGGCGGCGGGTCCGCCGGCGCCGGGCACGAGCGCGCAGGCGCCGAGGAACCGAGACGGCATGATCATCACCGTCACGCTCAACGCGGCCATCGACCGCACCCTGTTGGTCCCGAACTTCCAGCCGGGCCGCCGGCACCGGACCGTCGAGTCGACCACGATGGCGGGCGGCAAGGGCGTCAACGTCGCCCGCACGCTGAAGAAGCTCGGACAGCCCGTGATCGCGACCGGGTTCGCCGGCGGGCCGACCGGGACACGGATCGTCGAGCAGCTCACCGAGGAGTCGATCCTCACCGACTTCGTCCGCATCCGGGCCGAGTCGCGCACGAACCTGTCGGTCGTCGACCCCACCACGGGCGAGCAGACCGAGGTCAACGAGCGCGGGGCGCAGATCACCAGCCGCGAGATGGAGCTGTTCCACGACAAGCTCATGTACCTGTCGCGGGGCGCCGAGGTGGTCGTGTTCGCGGGGTCGCTGCCGCCCGGGGTGGAGCCCGACGCGTACGCCGACATGATCCGCGAGCTGCGCAAGCAGGGCCTCACGACCGTCGTCGACACCGACGGCGAGCCCCTGCGGCTGGCCGTGCGCGCGGAGCCGACCGTGGTGTCGCCCAACGTGCTGGAGGCCGAGGAGCTCGTCGGCCACGAGTTCAACGACGACGAGGACCGCACGATCGCCGTGCGCGAGATGGTCGACCTGGGCGCCCAGGAGGCGATCATGACCGTCGACGACGGCTGCTTCGCCGCGCTGCCGACCGCCGACGGCGGCCACCGGCTCGTGCGCGTGCGCGTCGCGATGCGCGAGGCCGTCGCCACCGTCGGCTCCGGCGACGCGTTCCTGGCCGGGTACGTGGCCGCCCGCTACAGCGGCGAGCCGCTGGAGGAGTGCCTGCGCTTCGGGGTCGCCTGCGGCGCCGAGTCCACCCAGCGGCTGGGCGCCGGCGTGGTCGATCCGCGCGGCGTCGACCGCCTGCTGGGCGAGGTCTCCGTCGAGGCGCTCCCGTCGGGCGCCGAGGTCGGCTGAGCGGCTGTCGCCGCCGGCCTCTGTGACACTCGTTCTGGGCCGAAAGATCCGCCTGCGCCGTTGGTAGGCTCGTTGGAGCCGCCGTCGCCACGAGAGATCGAGGATCGCCCCTATGGAAGTAGAGATCGGTCGCGGGAAGAAGGCCCGCCGCGCCTACGGGTTCGATGACATCGCCATCGTGCCCTCCCGCCGGACCCGGGACCCCGACGACGTGGACATCACGTGGAAGCTCGGGGACTACCGCTTCGAGCTGCCGCTGCTCGCCTCCGCCATGGACGGGGTGGTGTCGCCGAAGACCGCCGGCATCATCGGCAAGCTCGGCGGCCTGGCCGTCCTCAACCTCGAGGGCATCTGGTGTCGCTACGAGGACGCCGACGAGCAGCTCGCGCGCATCGCGACGCTCCCCAAGGAGATCGCCACGCGCGAGATGCAGGAGATCTACCAGGCGCCGCTGATCCCGGAGCTGATGGCCCAGCGCATCCGCGAGATCAAGGACCAGGGCGTCGTCGCCGCGGCGTCGCTCACCCCGCAGCGCGTCCGCGACTTCTACGAGCTGGCGCTCGACGCCGGCCTCGACATCCTCGTCGTGCAGGGCACGGTCGTCTCCGCGGAGCACGTCTCCCAGGACGAGTCGCGCCCGCCGCTGAACCTCAAGGAGTTCTGCCGCGAGGTGCCGGTCCCCGTCGTCGTCGGCGGGTGTGCGAGCTACCACACCGGCCTGCACCTCATGCGCACCGGCGCCGCCGGCGTCCTCGTGGGCGTCGGCCCCGGCGCCGCGTGCACCACGCGCGGCGTGCTCGGCATCGGCGTGCCGCAGGCGACCGCGATCGCCGACGTGGCGGCGGCCCGCTCGCAGCACATGCTCGAGACCGGCGAGTACTGCCAGGTCATCGCCGACGGCGGGATGCGCACCGGCGGCGACGTCGCCAAGGCGATCGCCTGCGGCGCCGACGCCGTGATGATCGGCTCCCCGCTCGCCCGCGCCTACGAGGCGCCCGGCCACGGCTACCACTGGGGGATGGCGACGTTCCACCCGACGCTCCCGCGCGGCGCGCGCGTGCAGACGGTCCAGAACGGCTCGCTGCAGGACATCCTCATCGGGCCGGCCCGCGAGAACGACGGCACGTTCAACCTCATGGGCGCGCTGAAGACCTCGATGGCGACCACCGGGTATCGGGACATCGCCGAGTTCAACCGCGCCGAGCTGATGATCGCCCCGGCGCTGCAGACCGAGGGCAAGGCGCTGCAGACGGCCCAGCAGGTCGGCATGGGCGCCCGCGGGGCGAGCGCCGCCGCCCACGGCCCGCGCAACGGCAACGGCGCGGCGACGCCGGAGGGCGAGAAGGCGCTCCAGGGCGCGTGACCGTGGAGAGCTTCGCCCAGGGGGCTCGCTCTCCATTGCGCGAACTCGCTGACGCTCCTTCGCGCGTGGCTCGGGTGCGCGCATGACCCAGCGTGACCATCTCGTCACGTCGGCGACGGCGGCGACCGAGCTCGTCGAGGAGTCGCCGCTCGACGTCGAGGCGCCGCGCGCCGTCGACGAGGTCGTCGTGCTGGACTTCGGCGGGCAGTACTCGCAGCTCATCGCCCGCCGGGTCCGCGAGTGCGGCGTCTACTCGGAGCTGCTGCCCCATCACGTCGGCGTGGAGGAGGTGCGCCGCCGGCGGCCCAAGGGCCTGATCCTGTCGGGCGGGCCCGCGTCGGTGTACGCCGAGGACGCGCCGCGGCTGGAGCGCGAGCTGCTCGAGCTCGGCGTCCCGGTGCTGGGCATCTGCTACGGCATGCAGCTCCTCGCGCGCGAGCTCGGCGGCCGCGTCGAGGCCGCCGAGGTCGGCGAGTTCGGGCGCTCGGACCTGACCGTGCTCGAGCCGGGCCGGCTGCTGGCCGGCACGCCCGAGCAGCAGACCTGCTGGATGTCGCACCGCGACACCGTGTTCGCGCCCCCGCCCGGGTTCACCGCGCTGGCGTCGTCCACGGCGTCGCCGGTGGCCGCGCTGGAGAGCGTCGAGCGCGGGATCTACGGCATCCAGTTCCATCCCGAGGTCGTCCACACGCCCTACGGCCAGCACGTGCTCACCACGTTCCTGGAGGACATCTGCGGCTGCGACCGCACGTGGAGCGCGGCGAGCATCGTCGAGGAGCAGATCGAGCGCATCCGCGCCCAGGTCGGCGACGGCAAGGTCATCTGCGGCCTGTCGGGCGGGGTCGACTCGTCCGTCGCCGCGCTGCTCGTGCACCGCGCGGTCGGCGACCAGCTCACGTGCGTGTTCGTCGACCACGGGCTCATGCGCAAGAACGAGGGCGAGCAGGTCATCTCCGCCTTCCGCGACCACTTCAAGGTGCCGCTCGTGGCCGTCGACGCCGAGGAGCGCTTCCTGGCCAAGCTCAAGGGCGTCACCGAGCCCGAGGCCAAGCGCAAGGCGATCGGCGCCGAGTTCATCCGCGTCTTCGAGGAGGAGGCGGCCAAGCTCTCCGGCGCGAGGTTCCTCGTGCAGGGCACGCTGTACTCCGACGTGATCGAGTCCGGCGGCGGCACGGGCGCCGCGACGATCAAGTCCCACCACAACGTGGGCGGCCTGCCCGAGGACCTCGAGTTCGAGCTGGTCGAGCCGCTGCGGTCGCTGTTCAAGGACGAGGTGCGCGCGGTCGGCGCCGAGCTGGGGCTGCCCGAGCGCCTCGTGTGGCGCCAGCCGTTCCCCGGGCCCGGCCTGGCGATCCGCGTCGTCGGCGGGGAGGCGACCAAGGAGCGCCTGGACGTGCTGCGCGATGCCGACGCGATCCTCCAGGACGAGATCCGCAAGGCCGGCCTGTACCGCGAGCTGTGGCAGTCGTTCTGCGTGCTGCCCGACGTGCGCACGGTCGGCGTCCAGGGCGACGAGCGCACGTACGGCTACGTGGTCGTGATCCGCGCGGTCACCAGCGACGACGCGATGACCGCCGACTGGGCGCGCCTGCCCTACGACCTGCTGGAGCAGATCGCCTCGCGCATGATCAACGAGCTGCGCGAGGTCAACCGGGTCGTGCTGGACATCACCAGCAAGCCGCCCGGCACCATCGAGTGGGAGTGACGCCGGCCGTCAGAGGCCGCAGCGCGGCGGCAGGCGCCGCGCGGGCCGCTCGGCCAGCTCGTCGCTGCACGCGACGCTGACGTACAGCGCGCCGCGGGCGCGCACGGCCACCGCCGGGGCGATCCCGCGGACGCGGCGCAGCCGCGCCGGGCGGTCGGGCGCGTCGGCGGGCTGGGCGCGGCCGCCGACGACGACCACGGTGTCGTTGCAGCCGGGGATCACGCCGCCGCGCAGCGCGCGACCGGCGCGTGGGGCCTGCAGCCCGTCGGGGGCCGCCAGGTAGAGCGTCCCGTGCCAGCGCACCGCGGGGTGGCACGAGGCGCCGGCGGGTGCGGCGAGGGCGAGGGCGAGGGCGGTGGCCGCGGCGAGCACCGCGAGCGCGGCGAGCGGCAGCAGGCGCGACACGGGCGGGACCGTACCGATCCGGGCGAGCGTCCGGGCGAGCACCCGTCGCCGCGCGCCGGCCGCCGCGGCGGATGGCCTCAGGCGCCGCGTGAGCGGCGCGAGGCGGAGCCGTCGAGGTCCCAGCTCCGGAGCGCCGGGAGCGGGTCGATCGCGCGCCCGCCCTCGTACCAGCCGGGCGCCGACCACAGCTCGATGTGCAGGTGGCAGCCGCTGGCGGCGCCGGTGTCGCCGACGTGGCCGATCAGCTCGCCGGTCTCGACGCGGTCGCCCTTGTCGGGGAGCGCCGGGGCCTGCAGGTGCATGTAGGCGATGTCCTGGCGCGTGCCGTCGCCGTCGATGACCAGGTAGTTGCCGGCGCGCGGGTGCGTGCCCTTGAACTGGACGGTGCCGCCGCGGGCGGCGACGAGCGGCGTGCCGCACTCGGCGAACACGTCCTGGCCCTCGTGGCCGCGGCCGCCGCCGAACCGCGCGGTGCCGGTGCCGTAGCGGTGGGGGCCGTCGATCGGGAACGCGTACGAGCGCAGCTCGACGGTCTCGGCGACCTCCGGCGCCGGCGGCGCCTGCGCGGCCGTGGCGGTCGCCGGCGCCGGCGCGGGCGCCGCGGCCGCGGTCCACACCTGGAACTGGTAGCGCTCGCGGCGCGAGGGCACCTTCGCGCCGACGCGGCCGTCCCACACGACCGCCTGCTCGGCGCCGGGCGCCACGGGCGGCGTCGACCAGCGCCGCACGACGGTGCCGTCGGAGACGCGCACGAGCGCGACCGACAGCGCGGTGGGGGACGGCGCCTTGACGCGCACGCGCAGCGTCGCGGGCGTGGCGCCGGCGTAGTACACGGTGCGGGACGCGACCCGCGCCTCGAGCGTGGACGACGCGGCCGTGTCGTCGACGACGCGCGCGGTCGCCGGGCCGCTCACCGAGTCCTCGCGGGCGGCGGCGCCGATCGTCACCTCGTCGCGGCTGGGCTCCGACGGCGGCGCGTCGCCGCCCTGGACCGACAGCGGCCCGCTGGCGGCGCCCGCGGGGACGACCACGTCGACGCTCGTCCCGCGCACGCGCGTGGCCCGCGCGGTGACGTCGTCGGCGGCGCTCCCGCCGCCCAGGAACACGACCTCCTGGACGGCCCCGAGGCTCGTGCCCTTCACGCGCAGCGTCGCGCCCGGCTCCACGGCGGCGAGCGCGACGCAGCCGCTGCGGCACACGACGGCGGAGATCGTGGGGACGGGGGCGGCGGTCGCGCCGCCGGCGCTGGCCCCGCCCGCCTTCACCTGCGCCCCGGCCGGCCCGGCGCCGGTCAGGACCGCCGCGGCCGCGCACAGCGCCGCCAGGGCGATCGGGATCGTCCAATGCCGCAGCTCGTGCCGGAGCACGCTCGTCGTCACCGCTGACCTTCTCCTTGCGTCGGGCCTACGGGGTGAGCTGACGGGCTCGCGCGGCAAGGACCGCGCTACCGGCTCGAGCGCCGGATTCGCCCCCGGGGCCATGTTCGACACGGCCCCAACGGGTCCCCCGTTCCACGCGCCGCCGGCGGAACGGCGGGCGCGGATTCGGCGTGGTCTGACGGTGTGGCACCATATAGCTCGCGCCGGAGCGATCGCCACCGCCCTGGCCGCAAAATCCGCTGACTTCGCGGATTGCCTATCCTCTGTCCCCGGCCGCGCCCTGACGCGGCCATCTCGCTGCCATGACCAAGACTTACGTTGCCACCCCCGCGACCGCCGAGCGCAACTGGCTCGTCGTCGACGCGACCGGCCAGACCCTCGGGCGGCTGGCCACCCAGATCGCCGACGCCCTGCGCGGCAAGCGCAAGCCCGAGTACACCCCGCACTGCGACACGGGCGACTTCGTCGTGGTCGTGAACGCCGAGAAGATCCAGGTGACGGGCAACAAGCGCGCCGAGAAGCGCTACTACCGCCACTCCGGGTATCCCGGCGGGCTGAAGAGCCGCACGTTCGAGGAGATGATCGAGCGCCGGCCCGAGGAGGTCATCCGCCTCGCCGTCAAGGGGATGCTCCCCCGCAACCGCCTCGCCCGCAAGCAGCTCACCAAGCTGAAGGTGTACGCCGGCCCGGACCATCCGCACGTCGCCCAGAAGCCGCAACCCATGGAGATCGCGTAGGCATGGCCGACGACGCCACCCCGCAGGACGAGCAGCGCGACGAGCCGGAGGCCCCGCAGGCCGAGGCCGCCGCCGAGGAGACGCCGCAGGCCGAGGAGGCCGCGCCGGCCGAGCAGCCTGCCGCCGAGGCGGAGGCCGAGCAGCCTGCCGCCGAGGCGGAGGCCGAGCAGCCCGCCGCGGAGGCGCCGGCCGAGCAGCCCGCCGCCGAGGCCGAGGGCGAGGCCGACGCCGAGGAGGACGACGAGCCCGCCACGCCGCGCGTGAAGCCGGCGATCCCGGGCATGGACCTCCAGCCCGACATCGTGCCCGAGGGCGTCGACCCGCTCGCCCGCGCCGAGGCCCAGGCCGAGGAGGAGGCCGCCGCCGCGGCCGCCGCCGAGGACGAGGACCTCGACGACAAGCCGGTCGCCGCGACGATCGACCTGGGCGCCAGCGCGCGCTACACCGCCACCGGCAAGCGCAAGACGGCGATCGCCCGCGTGATCCTCAAGCCCGGCAACGGGGCGTACACGATCAACGGCAAGACGCTCGACGAGTTCTTCCCGCGCGCCACGCTGCAGAAGACGATCCGCCAGCCGCTGGAGGCCGTCGGCTACGAGGACCGCATGGACGTCATCGCCACGATGACGGGCGGCGGCGTCTCGGCTCAGGCCGGCGCCCTGCGCCACGGCATCTCGCGGGCGCTGCTGGAGGCCGATCCCAACCTGCGCGGCGAGCTGAAGCGTCGCGGGTTCCTGACGCGCGACTCGCGCGCCAAGGAGCGCAAGAAGGCCGGCCTCAAGAAGGCCCGCAAGCGTCCGCAGTTCTCCAAGCGCTAGCTCACAGCCGCCGGGGAGCCGCGGAACATGGCCCGCAAGCTGTTCGGCACGGACGGGGTCCGTGGCGAGGTCGGATCGTTCCTCACGCCCGACCTCGCGCTCAGCCTCGGCCGTGCGGCGACCGCCGGACTGCCGGGGCCGGCGTCGGGGGGCGCGCCGCGCGTCCTGCTGATCCGCGACACCCGCGAGTCGGGGCAGATGCTCCAGGCCGCGCTGGCGGCCGGGATCACCGCGGCCGGCGGCGACGCGCTGCTGGGCGGGGTGCTGCCCACGCCGGCCGCGCCGCTGCTCGTGCGCCGCTACGGCTTCGACCTCGCGGCCGTGATCAGCGCCTCGCACAACCCGTTCGCCGACAACGGCATCAAGTTCTTCGGCCCCGACGGCTTCAAGCTGTCCGACGCCGCCGAGCTGGAGATCGAGCGGCGCATGGAGGCCGGGGTCGGCCCGGCCGCGCGCGTCGGACGGGTGCTCGACCTGCACGGCACCCAGGAGGACTACCTGCGCGAGCTGGCGGTCCGCTTCGACGGGCTCGACCTGTCCGGCCTGCGCGTGCTGCTGGACTGCGCCAACGGCGCCACGTTCGCGGTCGCGCCCGAGATCTTCCGGCGGCTGGGCGCCGACGTCACGACCGTCGCCGCCGAGCCCGACGGGCGCAACATCAACGCCGGGTGCGGCTCCACCCACGTCGAGACGCTCTGCGACCAGGTCGCGCAGGGCGGCTACGACGTCGGCTTCGCGTTCGACGGCGACGGCGACCGCGTGCTCGCCGTCGACCGGCGCGGCACCGTCGTCGACGGCGACGAGCTCGTCGCGCTGGCCGCCACGCACCTGAAGGTCGAGGGCGTCGCGATCACGGTGATGACGAACTACGGCTTCCACGCCGCGATGGCGGCGGCCGGCGTCGAGATCGCCACGACCGCCGTCGGCGATCGCTACGTGCTCGAGGAGCTGCGCGCGCGGAGCTGGCGCCTGGGCGGCGAGCAGTCCGGGCACATCATCGACATGGCGTTCTGCCCGTCGGGCGACGGGATCGCGAGCGCGCTGCTGACGCTCGAGGCGCTGGGCGGCGGGGACCTCGCCGAGCGCCGCGCGATGGACAAGCTGCCGCAGCGCCTGGTCAACGTGCCCGTCGCCGACCGCCAGGCGACGATGGGCGATCCCGACGTCGTCGCGGCGGTCGCCCGCGAGTCCGAGGCGCTGGCGGGCCGGGGCCGCGTCCTGCTGCGCCCGAGCGGCACCGAGCCGCTCGTGCGGGTCATGGTCGAGGCGCCCACCGCCGAGGAGGCCGACGCGGTCTGCGAGCGCCTGGTGGCCGCCGTGAGCGCCGCCGCGCGCGCCGCCTGAGGCGCTACCGTCCCCTGCCATGTGCGGGATCGTCGGATACGTCGGCCAGCGCCAGGTCCAGGACGTGCTCCTGGCGGGCCTGCGCAAGCTCGAGTACCGCGGCTACGACTCGGCCGGCATCTCGGTGATCGCCGGCGACGAGATCGAGGCGGTGCGCGCCGTCGGCAACCTCAGCGCGCTCGACGAGGCCATGCGCGCCCGCCGCGACGGTCCCGGCGTCGCCCTGGCCACCCGGCCCGCCACGACCGGCATCGGCCACACCCGCTGGGCGACCCACGGGCGCGTCAGCGAGGAGAACGCCCACCCGCACTTCGACACGCGCGACCGCGTCCACGTCGTCGTCAACGGCATCGTCGAGAACTACATGGCGCTCAAGGACCGCCTGACCGCGGCCGGCGCCGTGTTCACCTCCGAGACCGACGCCGAGGTCATCGCCCATCTCATCGCCACGCATCTCGACGGCGACCTGGTCGAGGCCGTCCGCGCCGCCTACGGCGACCTCGAGGGCCACTTCGCGTTCGTGGCGATGTCGCTCGACGACCCCGACACCCTCGTCGGCGCGCGCAAGGAGTGCCCGCTGATCGTCGGCCGCGGCGACGGCGAGCAGTTCGTCGCCTCCGCGGTCCCCGCGTTCATGGCCTACACGCGCGAGGTGCAGTTCGTCGAGAACGACGAGCTCGTGGTCCTGCGCCCCGGCGGCGTCGACATCCTGCGCCCGGACGGGACCCGCGTCGAGCGCGAGGTCGCGCACGTCGAGTGGGACGAGGAGACCGCCGAGAAGGGCGGCTACGAGACGTTCATGCTCAAGGAGATGCACGAGCAGGCCGACGCGCTGGCCGACACGATCTTCGACCGCACCGCGTCCGGCGTCGGCGTCGACCTCGACGAGGAGGGCGCGCTCGACGAGTCGCTGCTGGCCGACGCGCGGCGCATCGTCGTCGTGGCGTGCGGGACCAGCTACCACGCGGGGCTGATCGGCCGCTACGCGATCGAGGGCTGGGCGCGGGTGCCCGTCGAGGTGGAGATCGCCTCCGAGTACCGCTACCGCGATCCGATCGTGGGGCCGGGCGAC
>DATMSA010000098.1:0-1616 GCA_035565675.1 Capillimicrobium sp.
AGCTCGCGCTCCTCGGCCTGCGGCTTGGTCTCCTTCGTCACCGGCACGTGCTCGTAGGGGACGCCGAAGCGCTCGACCTCGGCCGCGAGGTCGGGCCAGTTGGAGACGACGAGCCCGATCTCCATGTCGAGCTCGCCGCGGCGGGTGCGCCACAGCAGGTCGAGCAGGCAGTGGTCGTAGCGCGACACCATCACCGCCACCCGCTTGGGCACCGCGGCGTCGTTGATGTGGAAGCGCATCCCGCGCGGCGCGGCGACCTCGCGGTCGAACGCCTCGCGCAGCTCGCCGAGCGACCCGCCGATGCCGGGCAGGTGGAACACCAGCCGCAGGAAGAAGCGCCCGCCCTCCGGGTCCGTCGAGTACTGGTCGGAGGTGATGATGTTCGCCCCCCGATCGGCCAGGAACGACGTGATCGCCGCGACGATGCCGGGACCGTCCGCGCAGGAGACGAGCAGGCGGGCGGTGTCGTGGGTGCGCTGACCGGGCGTGCCGGCGGCGGAGGTCGCGGATGCCATCGGCCGCACACTACGCGCGCGCGGGCGTCCCGTTCGCCTGCTGGCGGGAGGGTCTTTGCTCACCATCCGGGCAGGTCCGGGGCCTGCATCCGGGCCAAACCCATCCGGGGAGGCCGTGAAACCTCCCCGTTCGGGAGGCGCCCCGCCCGCCGCGCGCGCGTAGCGTTGCGCCGGCTATGAGCGGAGGGGTCCTGGAGGAGACGCTGATCACGGCGGGCGCGGCGTTCACGACGCGCGCCGGCGTGCGCGTCGCCGCCCACTTCGGATCCGTCGCCGCCGAGATCGCGGTGTGCCGCCACGGCGTCGGGCTGTCGGACCGCTCCGACGACGGCACGATCGAGCTGCGCGGGACGCCCGAGGCGGTCGCCGCCGTCGTCGAGCGCGTCACCGGCGAGCGCCTCGTCCCGGGCCGGGCGCTGCGCTCCTGCGGCGCGTGGTGGTGCCCCGTCACGCGCCACCGGGTGCTGGTGGTGGCCGAGCGGTCGGCCGCCGCCGACCTCGCCGTGGTCCTCACCGCCGCGGCGCGGCTCGCGCCGGGCGCGTCGGTCATGGACCTCACCGACGACTACGCGGCCATCGCGCTCGTCGGGCCGCGGGCCCGGCGCGTCGTCCGCGACGCCGGCCTGCTGCCCACCGCGCTGATGCCGCTGCCCGGCGCCTTCCTGCCGGCG
Source organism: Capillimicrobium sp. (assembly GCA_035565675.1). Lineage (GTDB taxonomy): Bacteria > Actinomycetota > Thermoleophilia > Solirubrobacterales > Solirubrobacteraceae > Capillimicrobium. Next base: position 1,187 of record DATMSA010000098.1, read on the forward strand.
ACCCAGACCGTGCGCCCGGGCCTGCTGCTCTGCCAGGACGTCGACCACCTCGTCCTCCTGGTCCCCGCCGCCCACGCGCGCGCCGCCTGGGGGCACCTGATGGCCGCCGGGCGGGTTCACGGCGTCACGTGCGTGGGACGTGAGGCGCTGGAGCGTCTCGACGCGGTCGCGCCGCCCGTGTCATTGCCCTGAACGTCGATCGGACTACAGTCCTATCCACTCCCTTTCGCGCTCGCGCGCCTCGACGGCTCGCCGCGCTGCCGTCAGCCACCAAGGAGATTGCTGTTCCATGAGCGAGTACCTGTTCACGTCGGAGTCGGTCACGGAGGGTCATCCGGACAAGGTGGCCGATCAGATCTCCGACGGGGTGTTGGATGCGGTGATGGCCGCTGATCCGGCGGGTCGGGTGGCGTGCGAGACGCTGGTCAAC
>DATMSA010000099.1:0-45641 GCA_035565675.1 Capillimicrobium sp.
CGGGTCCACGACCTCCACCGCGCCCACGAGCGCGCCCAGGCCGGTCGCCGCGACCTGACGGCGGACGGCGTCCGCGCGCCGGCGCGCGGTCAGCACCACCGCGTCGCGCCCGGCCTCGCGCAGGGCGGTCAGCGCCGCCGCGACGCCCGGCAGCGGCGCGTCGAGCGCCAGCCAGCGGTCGTCCTCGACCTCGGCCGCCCACCGGCGCGCGAGGCGCGCGGCGCGCTCGCCGTCGACGCCGAGCGCCTCGAGCGCGGCGCGGGTGGTCGCCCCCTCGCGCTTGGCGGCCCAGAACGCGGCCTCGTCGAGGCCGGGCCCGTGCAGCGCGGCCGCCAGCGCGACCTGCCGCGGCCGGCAGTCCAGGAGCGTGCCGTCGAGGTCCAGGGCGATCGGGCCGGTCATGGCGTGGCGACGCGCTCGACGTAGCCCCGGGTCACCCAGCGCTCGCCGTCCGGCATCACCAGGTACGGGCGCGGGTCCTCGCCCCACGCCTCGGCGAGCATCGCGCAGTGGACGTCGACGCCCACGGCGACCGACATCCGCGTCGCGCCGCCGACGCGCGGGTTGACGTCGGTCACGCGCCACGCGCCCGTCCGCGGGTCGCGCATGACCTGGAAGCAGAACGCGCCGGTCAGCCCGGTCGCGCGGGCCACCTCGCGCGCCAGGTCGGTGAGCGCGGCGTCGGCGAAGACGCGCGCCTTCGTGGCGATGCCGGCGCGCACCTCCAGGCGCTCGCGGCAGACCGCGGCGACGCCGTCGCGCCCGTGCAGCGCGTCGACGGTCACCTCCGGGGCGGCGCAGCGCGCCTGCACCACGAACGCGTCGGTGCGCTCCTCGGGCGTGCGGGCGGCGCCGTCGGTCAGGCGCACGCCGCGGCTGCCGACGCCGCTGCGCGGCTTGACGACGCAGGGGCCGTCCCAGGCGGCGTCCCCGGGACGGGTCTCCGGCGTCGGCACGCCCGCGGCCTCGAGCGCCCGCGCCGTCCGCAGCTTGTCCCAGCACAGCGCCGCGGCGGCCGCCGACGGGGCGGTGCAGCGCACGTCGCCGAGCGCGCCGGCCTCGCGGGCCCGGGCGGCGGCGAGGATCTCGACGTCGTGGATCGGCACGTACGTGTCGGCGCGATGGGCGGCCAGGCCGTCGCGCAGGGCGCCGACGAAGGCCGGGTCGTCGGCCGGCGGCACCTGCACGAAGGCGTCGGCGTCGGCCGCGGCGGCGACCAGGTGGGCGGGGTTGGTGTCGGCGGCGACGACGACCGCGTCCGGCCAGCGCTCGCGGATGCTCTGCACGACGCCCCAGCCCGTCGCCGACCCGGCGGCCCCGACCCAGATGCGGCGCGTCATCGCGGACCTCCCCGGCGGTCGCGGGTCCGTGCTACAACCCAGCCGTGCCCGAGGCCGACCGCAGCAGCGAGCTGGAGCGCCTGGAGTCGGTCGCCGCGGGCGCGAGGTACGAGGAGGGCGTCAACGGGACCATGATCTCGTACCTGGCGCGCGTCTACGACCGCTACTGGGCGCCGGGGGCGAGCTGCCTGGAGCTGGGGCCGGCCGAGGGGACGTTCAGCGCCGTGCTCGCCGAGCGCTTCGACGACCTGACGCTCGTCGACGGGTCCGAGCGCTTCTGCGCGATGCTGCGCGAGCGCCTGCCGAGCGCGACCGTCGTCCACGCCCTGTTCGAGGACTACGAGCCGGGGCGGCGGTTCGGGACCATCGTGCTCGGGCACGTGCTCGAGCACGTCGACGACCCGCCGGCGCTCCTGCGCCGCGCGCGGGCGTGGCTGGAGCCGGGCGGGCGGCTGTTCGCGGCGGTCCCCAACGCGCGCAGCGTCCACCGCCAGGCCGCGGTGGTGATGGGGCTGCTCGCCGAGGAGCACGAGCTCAACGAGACCGACCACCGGCTCGGCCACCGGCGCGTCTACGACCCGGAGAGCTTCCGCGCCGAGTTCCACGCCGCGGGCTTCGAGATCGAGGTGTTCGGGGGGTTCTGGCTGAAGCCCGTCTCCAACGCCCAGATCGAGGCGTCGTGGACGCCCGAGATGCTCGACGCGTTCATGCGCATCGGCGAGCGCTACCCGGACATCGCCGCCGAGCTGTACGTCATCGCCCGCTGAGCGCCGCGCCCCCGTGCCGCTCATGGCCGGGGCGCCTCGACGGGGGCGACGACCCGCAGCACGGCGCCGGCCGCCGCCGCGGCGGCGGCCAGCGGCCCGGACAGCTCGTCGACGACCACGTCGGCGGCGTCCACGAGGTCGGCGGGAGACGGCGCGGGCACGAGGTCGACGTCGACGTCCTCGCCCTCGGCCAGGGCCGCCTCGAGCAGCGGGACGGCGGCGGGCACGTCGTCGGGCGCGAGCGCGACGACGCAGCGGGCGACGCGGCCGAGGGCGGCCAGGTCGCGGAACGCGTCGACCGTCGCGCGGACCGCGGCGGCGTCGGCGCGGGGCGAGGCGAGGATGCGCACCTGGGTGGCGGCGCCGGCCGGCACGCGCCGGCGGGCGACCTCCTGGCGCTGCGCCTCCTGCGGCGTCATGCCCATGCCCGACGCCGCGTGCAGGGTCTCCAGCAGGCACTCCCAGGTGGCGACGGGCGCGTCGGCGACGTCCTCGGGCGGCCCGACCGGGCCCTGGTCGCGGGCCGTCGCGATCAGCGCCTCGAGCGCGTCGCGCCAGCCGGCGCCGGTGTGCTCGGCCAGGATCCGCTCGCGCGTCTGCGCGCCCAGGTCCCGGCGGCGCCGCGGGTCGGCGAGGAGGTCGGCGATCGCGGCGGCGTGCTCCTCGGGGTCGGCGCACGTGACGAGCAGGCCGTCGACCGACGTCATGTCCGCGGCGAGGAGGCCCTGCGCGCCGGCGTCGGGGCGCAGCGTGACGATCGGCAGCTCGTGCAGGCCGGCCTCGAGGACCGCCGTCGCCGACGAGCACGGCCACGAGTCGACGTACAGGTCGGCGGCCTCCAGGAGCGTCGCGGCGTCCGGGTTGAAGCCCAGCGCCCACAGGCGCCCGCCCACGGTGGCGGCCGCGGCCGTCCAGCGGTCGTCCATCTCGGGGCCGAGGACGCCGCAGACCGCGTCGGGCACGGCGCGCAGGGCGCCCGCGGCGAGCTGCGGGAACGTCGGCTCGAGCACCGGCCCGTACTTGTAGGCGGCGGCGACGGAGGCCAGCAGCGGGCGGCTCGCGTCCAGGCGCATCCGCCCGCGAGCGGCGCGCCGGTCGGGCGGGGGCGTGACCGGCAGCGGCACGGGCAGCAGCCGCGAGCGCGCGGCGGCCACGCCGCGGCGCCCGGTCGTGACCGCGGCGCCCGAGGGGCGGAAGTCGGCGACCGCGTCGGCGACGCCGACGCCCAGCCAGAAGGCGTGGTCGGTGTGGTTCATCGCCACGACCGGCGGGCGGCCGTCGGGCTCGGCGAACGCGAGCACCGGCACCGGGTCGAAGGGGTGGGCGTGCAGCACGACGAGGTCGGCGTCGGCCGCCGCCGCGCGCAGGGCGCGGGCGCGCTCCAGCGGCGGCTCGGCGCCGCCGCTCATGGCGACCCGGCCGCCGGACGCGACCGCGGCGCGCGCCAGCGCGGCGGTGACGTCGTTCATCGGGCCGGTGAGGAAGAGCGAGTGCCGGCGCGCGTCGTCGAGCTCGATCCAGCGCTGCGTCAGCCGCGTGTGGCCGCCCACGGCGTAGGTCTCGGTGAGGACGTGCAGGACGCGACCGGGCCCGGCCGCCGGGCGGGCCCGGCCGCCGCCGATCCGCCGGCGCCCGACGTCGAGCAGCAGGCGCTCCAGGGGCGCGCTCGCGAACCGCCCGCAGTGGGCGCCGTGCGCGAACCGGGCGGCGATCGCGGCGGCGCGGACCGCCGCGGCGTCGTCGCCCTCGGCATGGCGGGCGAGCGCCTCGCCCTCGAGCGCGTCGAGCGTCGCGCGGTGCGCGGCGATCCGGTCCTCCGCGCGCGCGAGCGCGTCCCGGTTGGCGGGATGCGCGAACACGGGCGCGGCGGAGGCCTGGGTCATGCCGCGAGCGAGACCGGGTGGACGTCGGCGCCGCGGGCCTGCGCCAGGTGCGCCTCGCGCGTCCCGGCGCCGGCGACGCAGATGTCGTCCCCGCGCAGCAGGCCGTCGAGCGCCGGGGCGGGGACGACGTCGATGTCGACGTCCTCACCGGCGGCGAGCGCCTGCTCCAGCAGCGCGAGGCCGGCGTCGAGGTCGGCGGGGTCGACGGCGACGACGCAGGCGGAGACGCGGCGGGCGCGCTGCAGGTCGCGGAAGCCGTCCACGACCGCGCCGACCGCGACCGGGTCGGGATCGACGAACGCGACGGCCCGCCGGGGCGTGGTCGAGGCCAGCCAGGCGTCCGGATCGGCGCCCTCGGCCCGCAGGGCGGCCTGCGGGGCCATCCCCATGCCGCCGGCCGCGTGCAGCGCCTCGATCATCGCCTCCCAGGCGGCCGGGGGCGCCTCCGGGGCCGGGCCGGGCGCCGGGGCCGGACCGACGCTGCGGGCGGTGGCGACGACGTCCTCCAGGGCGGCCAGCCAGCCGGCGCCGGCGTGCAGGTCGAGCACGCGCTCGCGGCCGGTCGCGCCGAGGCGGCGGCGGCGCTCGGGGTCGGCGAGGAGCTCGGCGACCGCGGCGGCGTGCTCGCGCGGGTCGGCCGCGCGGAGGATCAGGTCGTCGAGGGCGGGGCCGGCCATCGCCAGCAGGCCCTGGGCCTCGAGGTCGGGCACGAGCGCCACCAGCGGCAGGCCCGCGACGGCCGCGTCCAGCATCGAGGTGCCCGACGCGCACGGCCACGAGTCGAGGTACACGTCGGCGGCCGCCAGCAGCGTCGCGGTCTCCGGCTGGGCCCCGACGGCCATCACGCGCCGGCCGGTGGCCTCGCACGCGGCGGTCCAGCGCGGGTCCATGCCCGGGCCGACCGCGATGAGGAGGGCGTCGGGGTGGGCGGAGACGGCGCCGACGGCCAGCTCCTGGAAGGACGGCTCGACGACGGGCTCGAACTTGTAGGCCGACGCGACGGTGCACAGGACCGGGCGATCCGGGTCGAGCCCGAGCGCCGCGCGCGCCTGCGCGCGGTCGATGTCGGGCGGCGTCGGCGACACCGGGATCCCCAGCACGCGGCTGCGCTCGGGCGCGACGCCGCGGCGGGCCCGGGTCAGCGCGGCGCCCGTGCCGCGGATGTCGGCGACGACGTCGGCGACGCCGAGGCCGAGCCAGAAGACGTGGTCGGCGTGGTTGAGCAGGACCACCGGCGGGCGGCCGCGCGGGTCGGCGAACGCGAGCAGCGGCACGGGGTCGAACGGATGGATGTGCAGGACGACGAGGTCCGCGTCGCCGGCGGCCGCGCGCAGCGCCGCCGCGCGCGCGACGACGTCCTCGGCGGGGCGGTGGACGCGGGCGTCGCCCCCGCTGCGCTGCGCGGCCTCGGTCAGCCACGGCGGCGCGTCGGCCGGCGCGGCGGTGATGAAGATCGCGTGGGTGCGGTCGCGGTCCAGCTCCATCCAGCGGGACGCCAGGCGGGTGTGCCCGCCCACCGCGTAGGTCTCGGTGAACACGTGGAGGATCCGCTCGCGCCCGCCCGGCGGCCGGGTGGCGGCGGCGCCGGCGCCGGCGGGGACGAGCCGCCGGCCCAGCTCGAGCAGCATCGCCTCGAGCGGCTCGCTGGCGAACACGCCGATGTGCAGCCCGTAGGCGAAGCGCGCGGCCCCCGCGGCCGCCCGGATGGCCGCCGGCGCGTCGCCGGCCGCGTTCAGCGCCAGGGCGTGGCGGACCATCGAGTCGAACACGAGCCGGTTGCCGGCGATCCGCGCCTCGGCCTCGCCGAGCCGCGCGCGGTTGGCCGCCTCGTCGAGCAGGCTCGGTCCAGTGCGGTCTGACATGTCGCGGTCCAGGGTCGGGCCGGCACGCGGGCGCCGGCGGCGGGGGTACGCCCCGGTAGTCGGACGCGGGAGGGCCGTCTTGACCGCGCGCGCCTCAAGGCCGGGCCGCGCGCGCCGACTCTCCCGGGCACCATGCCCGCGCGCTCCGCCGACCGTCCCCGCGCCTCGATCGTCATCGTGGCGTACGGCCGCCGCGACGTCACCGAGGCCTGCCTGCGCAGCCTCGACGCCGCGCTCGGCGACGGCCTCGGCACGGCGTGGGAGCTCGTGCTCGTCGACAACGCGTCGCCCGACGACACCGCCGAGCTGTTCGCGGCCTGGAGCGACCGCGCGACGGTCGTCGCGCTGCCCGAGAACCGCGACTTCGCCGGCGGCTGCAACGCGGGCGCCGAGGCGGCCCGCGGCGAGGTCCTCGTCTTCCTCAACAACGACACGATCGTCGGGCCGGGCGCCCTGGAGACGCTCGTCGAGCAGGCCCGCGAGCCGGGCGTCGGCGCCGCCGGCGCGCGGCTGCTGTACCCGGACGGCACGATCCAGCACGCCGGCGTGTGGATGGTGCGCGAGGGCAGCGGCGTCGTGGTCCCCTACCACCTCTTCCACCATGAGGACGGCGACCTGCCCGCCGCCGCCGTGACCGTCGACCTGGACTGCGTGACCGCCGCCTGCCTGGCGATGCCGGCCGACCTGTTCGCGGCGCTCGACGGCTTCGACACCGCGTACCGCAACGGGTGGGAGGACGTCGACCTGTGCCTGCGCGTGCGCACGGCCGGGCGGCGAATCGTGTACCGCGGCGACGTCGCGATCGTCCACGACGAGGGCGCCACCCGCGGGCGCCAGCAGGGCGTGTCGCGCAACGCCGAGATCTTCTACGCGCGCTGGGGCGCCGCGCTCGACGACGACGCCGAGGCGTTCGCGCGCATCTGGGACGCCGCCTACGCGCCGCCCGCCGCGGAGGGCGCCGGGACCGCCGACGTGCTCGTGCGCGGGCAGGTGAGCGGGCTGGGGCCGCGGGCGGCGCAGGCGCGCGCGATCGTCGCCGGGCTCGAGCTGCTCGGCCGCCGGCCGGCGGCGCGCAACGCCGGCCAGGCGGCGGTCGGCCCCCGCCTCACGATCGCCGAATGGGAGCCCGTGCGCCGGGCGCTCGCCCGCGAGGCGCCCGCCGGGCTGCCCGCGGTCGACCCGGCCGACGTGCCGGCGGCGGTGCTCGCCGCGGCGCCCGAGGCGGGGCCGGGCGGCGGCGGGACCCTCGCGCTGCTGCCCGCCCACGACCTCGACGCGGCCGCCGCGGCGCTCGACGCCGCGCTGGCGCTGCCCGGCCCGCTGGTCGTGTCGCCCACGGCCGCCACCGACGCGGTCGAGCGCCTCGTCGCCGCCCGCGCGCCGCACGCCGAGCGGATCGGGCCCGGCAACTCGGAGCTGATGCTCGCCGCGCGCGCCCGCGTCGCCGACGCCGTGGTCGCGGCCGACCCCGCCGACCCGTGGGACCGCGCCGCGCTGGTGTCCGCCGGCTCGGGCGCGGCGGTCGTCGTCGCGCCGGGCGGCCCGGCCGACGCGCTGCTCGGCGAGCTGGCCGGCACCGTCGGCGGGCGCCGCGCGCCGCTGGACGGGCGCGCGGACCGCCACGCGCGCGTGGCCGAGGGCTGCTCCCCCGCGCGGCTGCTGGCCGAGGGCGTTCCCGCCGCGGCCTGAGCGGCTCAAATCCGCGGGCGGGCTGCCGATCACCGGGGGGTGATCGCGTTCGCGTCGTGCATCGCCAACCCGCAGACGTTCAGCGCCCGCGCGCTGCCGGGGCTCAAGCGGGCGATGGAGCCGGGATCGCCGTTCGCCGAGCTGTCGACGACGACCTCCATCCACGAGGCCTACAACGAGGCGCTGGAGCACTTCGCGGCGGCGCCCGACCTCGAGGCGCTCGTGCTCATGCACGAGGACGTCGAGCTGTACGACCCCGAGTTCTGCGGGCTCGTGCGGCGTGCGCTGCAGGACCCCGACGTGGCGATCGTCGGCGCGGTCGGCGCCCGCGACGTGCGCTCGCTCGCCTGGTGGCGGGGGACGATCGCCGGGCGCGTCCACGAGTCGCGCGGCGTGCTCGACCACGGGTTCGAGGACCCGGTCGTCGACGCGGTCGACGGCCTGCTGCTCGTCCTCTCGCCGTGGGCGGTGCGCACCCTGCGCTTCGACACGGAGACGTACACGGGCTTCCACGCCTACGACGTCGACATCTGCTTCAGCGCCCGCGCCGCGGGCAAGCGCGTCGTCGTCGCCGACCTGCCGCTGATGCACCACACCAAGGGCGGCTACGGCGACAAGGCGGCGTGGGACGCGGCGAACGCGGCGTTCCAGGCGAAGTGGGGCCTGTCAGGGCAGGAGCAGGGCGGCGAGCAGCCCCGGGTCGCGCCGGACGCGGTCGGCGTCTGAGCGCTCGCGCTTGACCAGCTCGATCTGATCGGGCGACTCCAGGCGGCGCAGGCGCCCGTCGGCGATCAGCCGCTCGTCGACCGCGCCGAGGCGGCCCTCGAACGTCGTCCACACCGGCGTGCCCAGCGCGACCGCCTCGCGGTTCATCGTCCCGCCGGCCGACACGACGAGGTCGGCGTAGGCGATCAGCGACTGGGTGTCGACGACGCGCTCGGGCACGATCAGCCCGGCGCCGATCGTCTCGCGCTGCTGCGGCGTGCGCGGCAGCACCACGGTCTGCGTGCCGCGCAGGCGGTCGAGCACCGCGCCGAACACCGAGTTGTGGAAGCGGTGGTAGGCCGACATCTCGGCCGGCGTGCGCACCACCGCGATCGGCTGGGCGGGGTCGAGCCCCAGCTCGTCGAGCACGGCCGGGTCGGGCTCGAAGTCGGCGAGCGCGTACTCCTCCTTCAGGCCCGGGTACTGGCGCACCTTGCCGCGCGCGCCGTAGCGGTCCAGGCGCTCGGCCGGCAGCAGCTCGGGGACGACGACCGCGCGGGCCAGGCGGCAGTTGATCTGGTGCTGGAACGTCGCCCACTCGTAGTCGAACGTCGTCGTCGACGGGATGCCGAGCAGGCGCGCGGCGACCGGCTGGTCGTTGGAGCCGTGCCCGACGGCGGCGTCGAACGGCCCGTGGCGGCGCGCCCAGCGGGCGAGCGCGCGGGAGCGGCCGGCCAGGCCGCGCGCCTTGGCCGCGAGGCCGGCGCCGCGGTGGCGGCCGATCGCCGTGTGGTCGAGGCCGTAGCGCTCCAGGAGGCCGAGCGTCTGGGCGAAGTCGCGCGCGGTGATCGCCACCTCGTGGCCCTGGGCCCGCCACCGCGCGATGACCGGCGCCAGCACCACGACGTGCGGGCTGTTCGTGACGTCCACCCAGATGCGCACCGGGCGCAACGCTACCCTGGGCCGCCGCGTGCACGCCCTGCTCCTGGCCTCGCTCACCGACCCGATCGTCGAGTTCGCCGTCGACGTCGTCGGCGATCTCGGGCTCTGGGGCATCTTCCTGCTGATGACGCCGGAGAGCGCGTGCATCCCGATCCCGTCGGAGGCCACGATGCTGTTCGCGGGCTTCAACGTGTCGGAGGGCCGCTACTCGCTGTGGGCGGCCGTGCTCGTCGGTTCGGTGGCGAACCTCGTCGGCTCGTGGATCGCCTACGCGATCGGCTACTACGGGCGCATCGAGCTGCTCGAGAAGCACGGCAAGGCGCTGCACATCAAGCGGTCGCACCTCGAGTGGGCCGACCGCTGGTTCGAGAAGTACGGCTCCTACGCGGTGTTCTTCTCGCGGATGCTGCCGATCGTGCGGACGTTCATCTCGCTGCCGGCCGGCGTCGCGCGGATGCCGTTCTGGAAGTTCTCGGTCCTGACGTTCGTCGGCTGCGTGCCGTGGGTCTTCCTGCTCACGTTCATCGGCAAGCAGGTCGGCGACCGCTGGGAGGACTGGAAGGACAGCCTCCACTACTTCGACTACGCGGTGGCCGCGATCATCGTCCTCGGGGCGGCGTACCTCGGCATCCGCTGGTGGCGGGGGCGGCGCGACCGCCCGGTCACCGATGCCGCCTGAGCCCGGCGCCGGGGCGGAGCTGCCGCTGAGCGAGGCGGTGGCTCTCGGCGTGCTCCACGGGCCGGCCGAGCTCCTGCCGATCTCGTCGTCGGGCCACGTGGAGCTCGTGCCGTGGCTGGCCGGCTGGCGCTACGCGGACCTCGACCCCGAGCTGCGCAAGGCCTTCGAGGTGGCGCTGCACGCCGGGACGGCCGCGGCGCTGCTGGTCGCCCTGCGCGGCGAGGTGGCCGACGCGGCGCGCGGGTTCGACCGCCGCCGCGCGACGCTCGTCGTGCTGTCGTTCCTGCCGCCCGCGGTGGCCGGCTACGCGCTGGAGCGGCCGATCGAGCGCCATCTCGGCACGCCGGCGACGATCGCCGCCGGGCTGCTGGCGGGCTCGGCGGTGATGGCGATCGCCGACCGCGTGGGCCCGGGGGGACGCCGGCGCGAGGAGGCCGGCTGGCGCGACGCGCTGGCGCTCGGGCTCGCGCAGGCGTGCGCGCTGATGCCGGGCGTGTCGCGCAACGGGGCGACGCTGGCCGCGGCGCGGCTGCGCGGGTTCGACCGCGAGGACGCCAACGCGCTGTCGCGCCACGTGGCGCTGCCGATCATCGTCGGCGCGAGCGTGCTGAAGGGCGCGCGGCTGGCGCGGCGCGGGCTGCCCGCGGGCACGGCGGTGGCGTTCGCGGCGGGGATCGGCGCGTCGTTCGCCTCGACCCTGGCGTCGACGTGGCTGATCGGGATGGTCGAGCGCGACCGCTCGCTGGCGCCGTACGCCGCCTACCGGACCGCGCTCGCGGGGCTCGTGATCCGCCGCCTCTGGAAGGATCGGGGGCGATGAGCAGCGACGCCGACGCCTACGCCGCCTCCGGGGTCGACATCCCGGCCTCCGACCGGACCGTCGACGCGATCGTCGGCGTGCTGCGCGGGATCGACCCGGGCCGGCCGTCGCGGGTCGTCGACCTGCCCGGCCACTACGCGTCGGTGCTGCGCGTCACCGACACGCTGGGCATCGCGATCGGCACCGACGGCGTCGGCTCCAAGATCGTCGTGGCCGAGGAGACCGGGCGGCTGGACACGGTCGGCATCGACTGCATCGCGATGAACGTCAACGACGTGGTGTGCGTGGGCGCGGAGCCGATCGCCGTGCTCGACTATCTGGCCGTCGAGCAGGCCGATCCGGAGGCCGCCGCCGCGATCGCGCGCGGGCTGCGGGCCGGCGCCGAGGCCGCGGGCGTGGAGATCCCCGGCGGCGAGCTGGCCGTGCTGCCCGAGCTGATCCGCGGGCACCCGTCGCCGCACGGGTTCGACCTGTGCGCGTCGTGCTTCGGGACCGTCGACCTGGACGCGATCGTGACCGGCGCGCAGGTGGCCCCCGGCGACGCGATCGTGGGCCTGCCCTCCAGCGGCATCCACTCCAACGGCTACACGCTCGCGCGCCGCGCGCTGTCGTCGCTCGGCTACGACGACCGCCCGTCCGAGCTGGGCGGCGCGACGGTCGCCGACGCGCTGCTGGAGCCGACCGTGATCTACGTGCGGGCGGCGCTCGCGCTGCTGCGCAGCGACGTGCCGGTGCACGGCCTGGCCCACATCACCGGCGGCGGGCTGACGAACCTGCTGCGCCTCAATGAGGACGTCGGGTTCGCGATCGAGGCGCCGCTGCCGGTGCCGGGGATCTTCGACCTGATCGCGCGCCTGGGCCGGGTCGGCGCCCGCGAGATGTGGACGGTCTTCAACATGGGCTGCGGCTTCGCGTGCATCGTGCCCGAGGCCCGCGCCGACGACGCGATCGCCCTGCTCGACGCCCACCACCCGGGCGCCGCGCGCATCGGCACGGTGACCGACCGCGCCGGCGAGATCGGCTGGCCGCCGGGCGTCTGAGCGGTCGCGCCGGCGACGCTGCGACCCGTGCCGCAGCGCAATCGAACGCCCGCGGTGCGGAGCGGCGCAGGCGCGATCAGCCGAGGCGCACGTAGCCGGTGGCGCCGCCGCCGTCCGGCCCGTAGGTGCGCCGCGACACGGCGTTGGAGGAGTTGCCCTCGATCGTGTTGATCGAGCCGTCGACGCCGACGGACTCCACGATGCCGATGTGGCGGCCGCCCCACACGATCAGGTCGCCCGGCTGGGGCTGCTGCGTCCCGGGCGGGATGAAGCGGCCGGTGCGCTGGGCCCAGTCGGCCACCGACGCCACGGCGCCGAAGCCCTGGCCGGCCTCGCCGACGGGCACGCCCGCCTGCTGGGCCACCCACGAGGTGAAGTAGGCGCACCACGGGCCCACGCCGGAGCCGGCGGTGGCGGTGCGGTACTCGGCGATCCGCGGGGAGTCGTTGGAGCCGGGCGGCTGCTCGGCCTGGCCGATCTCGGCCTGGGCGATCTGCACCATCCGCTGGCCGGTCGTGCCGGCGGGCAGGCCGAAGACGCCCGTCGCGGTCGGCGTCGCCATCAGCGCGGACGTGCCCGCGGGCAGCCCCGTGGAGCCGCCCTGCGCCGTCAGCATGCTCGCGAACGTCGAGGGCGACATGGACGCGGCCGTGGCCGTCGTCGAGGCGGGGGCGGGCGCCGCCGAACGGGGGTTCAGCAGCGACTGGATCTCGGCGATCCGCGCCATCGTCTCGGTCACGCTCATCGCCCGGGTAGTCGGACGCCGGCCGGCTCCCTTGACCGCCATCCGTCCACGGAACGACAGCGGGCCGCCCCGAGGGGCGGCCCGTGTCGCGTTGGAAGCTCGTCAGGCTCCCTGGGTACTGCCTCCCTACCGGAGGAGGGAGAGCACGTTCTGGCTGGCCTGGTTGGCCTGGCTCAGCATCGACGTGCCGGCCTGCTGGAGGATCTGGTTCTTGGAGAACGTGATCATCTCCTGCGCCATGTCGACGTCGCGGATCCGGCTCTCCGCGGACACCAGGTTCTCCTGGTAGGCGGAGGCGGCGCGAGCGGAGTACTCGAGCCGGTTCTGGATCGCGCCGAACGTCGCACGGGTGGCGGACACGTTGTCGATCGCGGCGTCGATCTGCGACAGCGCGCCGGCGGCGCCGAGGTTGTACCACGTGGCCGAGCCCGCGGCGACGGTCGAGCCGAGCGAGATCATCGCGACGGTGATGACCTGGCCGTCGTTGGCGCCGACCTGGAACGTCACGGTGTTGGTGTTGTCCAGCAGCGAGATGCCGTTGAACTTCGCCGACGTGCCGATGCGCTCGATCTCCGACGCCAGCTGGTAGACCTCGGACTGGATGGCCGACTTGTTGGCCGCCGAGTTGGTCGAGTTGTTGTACTGGACCGCCAGCTCGCGGATGCGCTGGAGCATGCTGTGGACCTCGTCCAGGTTGGCCTCAGCCGTCTGGACGAGCGAGACGCCGTCGCCGATGTTGCGCTGGGCCTGGGCGAGACCGCGGATCTGGCCGCGCATCTTCTCCGAGATGCCCAGACCGGCCGCGTCGTCGGCACCGCGGTTGATGCGGTAGCCGGAGGACAGGCGCTCCATGGACTTCATGGTCGCCGCCGAGGTGTTGGTCAGGTAGCGGTGCGCACCCAGGGCCTCGACGTTGTTCTGCACGCGAAGGGACATGCGATCTCTCCTTGAGAACGATGGTTTGTGTGTCCCGGAGGGCGACTCCTTGTCGCCTCCTGCATCCCACTTGTCGGCGGGGCCCCCGGACCGCTGAAGCGTTCTGGACGCTTGATCGAGGGCGGGCGCCGATCAGCGCGCGGCGCCGGGCACGGCGGTGCCGTGCTTGCGCTCGAACGCGGCGCGGTCGGCCGCGACCTGGCGCACGATCCACGCGCGCAGCTGCGGGTCCTCGCTCTCGACCGTCTGCGACAGGCCGTGGCGGATCCGCGAGGTCTCGACGAGCATCGGCGGGCGCCCGTCGAGGCGCAGCCGCTGCAGCAGGTCGGTGTCCTGGAACCACACGACGAGGTCGGGGTCCAGGAACTCGCCCGGCGCGACCGCGTAGGTCTCGAGCGTGTCGCGCGAGAGCGCGAAGCACCAGGCGGCGAAGTCGTTGCGCATCGCCCCGTCGATCGTGAGCGGGAAGACGACGGCGGCGCCCGCGTCGAGCGCCTCGCGCAGCGGCGGCCACCAGCCGGGCAGCAGCTCGACGTCGTCGTTGAGGACGACCATGTAGCGCCCGCGGGCGGCGCGCAGGCCGGCGTTGACCGGCGCCGTGAACCCCTGCGGGGGCGCGCCGTTGTCGACGACGACGATCTCGTGCGGCGCCTCGGTCGTCGCCTGGGCGGCGGCGATGCACGCGCGGACGCGCTCGCCGGCGGCGTCGAGCGTCGGGATGACGATGCTCACCTCGACGGTCTCGGGGTCGTCGACGTCGATGGGGCGGCGCGCGCCGCCGGTGCGCCGGCCGGGCGCGGCAACCGCGCTGGCCGGGCAGGGCTCGACGCGGCCCGCGCGCGCGAGCTGCGCGCACAGGGCGGCGATCTCCAGCCCCGGAGGGGCGGGCGGCAGCGCGTCGACGTCGGCGCGGCGCACGGCGATCGCGTGCGCGGCGACCGGGGGCTCGTCCGGGGCCGAGGCGGTGACCGGCGTGACGGCGGCGACCTCGGGATCGGCGAGCGCGGCGACGAGCGGCGCCAGGAAGCCGGGCGCGACCTCGGCGGCGCCGCGCAGCGCGACGACGACGTCGCCGCGGCAGCGGGCCAGGCCGCGCGTGGCGGCGGCCGCGAAGCCCTCGCGGCGCGGGCTGCGCACGACGCTGACGTCGCCGTCCAGGCGGGCCAGCAGCGCCTCGAGGCCGACCGAGGCGTCGTCGACGACGACCACCTCGTGCTCGGGCTGGCCGGGGTCCAGGGAGGCGACGGAGGTGAGGCAGCGCAGCGCCTGCTCGGCGCCGCCGTCGAGGACGATCAGGATCGAGGCCTGCACGTCCCGATGATCGGCCGCGGCGGGTGGCGCTTGAGCGCGCGCGTCAGACGCTGACGTCGATGTGGCCGTCGGCGTCGGGCCCGACGGCCTCCTCGCCCTCGGGCTCGGGCTCGCCCTGGGCGCGGCGGCGCCGGCGGCGCCGCTCCTCCTCCTCGCGCGGGTCGTGGCGGTCGATCCGGCGGTTGCGCTCGAGGCGCTGCACCGACGACGGGCCGTCGTACGACTTGCGGATGGGCTGGATGCGCTCCACGGGAGATCAGCCTAGGTCAGGAGAAGCTCGGCTCCGGCGTGGCGGACGGCTGGTCGGCGGCGGGCGCCTCGGCCTGCTCGGCGGCGGCGCGCTCGGCGGCGTCGAGCAGCTCGCGGCGCAGGAGCTCGACCTCGGCCACGACGATCTGGCGCCACACGATCACGGCGACCGCCCACGCGATCAGGTAGGCGGCGATGCCGGCGAGCAGGGCGCGGACGCCGGCGTCGACGAACGACATGCCGTCGCTGAGCGCGAGGTACTGGACGAGCACGAAGACGACCAGGCCGGCCCACGCCTTCGTGGCGCGGATCTGGCGCTGGGCCTTCGGGTGGGTGGCCAGGCGGACGGCGGTGTCCAGCGGCTCGGCGTCGACGTGCGCGTCGACCTCGTCGACCTGGCCCTTCCGGCCCTTCTTGCCCTTCTTGCCCTTCTTGTCCTTCTTGTCCTTGGCCATGGCCGGCTACCCCACGAGCTCCAGGGCGAGCGCCTCGACCAGCGCGGGGCGCAGCCCGCCGCGGTCGGCGGACGCGCCGCGCCCGACGTAGGAGATCGGAAGCTGCGCGTCGATGGCCGCGCCGATCGCGGCGCCGAGATGCTCGGTCTCGTCGACGTGGGTGATCGCCAGCGCGTCGACGCCGAGGCCGCGCGTGCCGTGCACGAGCTCGGCGGCCGCCTGCGGGCTCATCGTCGCCGGCAGGACCAGATGGCACTCGTCGAGCTGGAGCTGGCGCAGCTCGGAGGCGAGCTGGCGCAGCTCCGCCTCGGCGCGCGGCGACACGCCGGGCGTGTCGATGACGACGAGCGCGCGATCGCCGACGTGGTCCAGGAAGCGGCGGGCGGCGTGGACGTCCTCGGCGGCGTGGACGGGGATGCCGGCGTGCGACACGTCGGCCATCAGCTCGGCGCCGCGGTCCTTCGAGCGCAGCGTCAGGCAGGCGACGGGCCGGTCGCCGCGGCGCGCGTAGGCGAGCGCGAGGCGGGCGCTGCAGCGGGTCTTGCCCGAGCCGCCGGCGCCGACGAAGCCGATCACGAGACGCCCCGGCCGGCGGCGCGGCATCGGCGGCAGGCAGCGCGCGAGCTGGCCGGCGACCAGCGGCCGCAGCGAGCCCTCGGACGAGAACGGGAGCATGTGCTCGACGGCCTCGGCGACGATCTCGGTGACGAGGTCGGGGTCCATGCCGCGGGCGGTGAGGCCGCGGTGGACGTCGAGCGCGGCCTGCGGCCAGGACGGCTCGACCGGGACGGCCGGGGACGGGATCGAGACCTCGGGCGCCGGCGCGGGAGCGCGGCGCGTCATCTCCACGGACGGCGCGGGCGCGGGCACGGCGGCCGTCTCGGGGGCCGGCGCGCCGTTGACGCGATCGGGCGCGAACATCGCCGCCAGGGCGCTGGCGCCCTCGCTGCGCGAGGCGGGCGCGGGCTCGGCGGGCGCGGCCGGCTCCGGCGCGGGCGCATGGTGGCCGTTGCCGTTCCCGTTGCCGTTCGCGGCCTGGGCCGGGGCGTGGCCGTTGGTGCCCTGGGCGGCGCCGCGCGCCTCCTCGATGAGCTGGTCCCAGCTCCCGGGGACGTCGGCGGGGACGAACGGCTCGCCGTCGCCGCCGTTGGCGCCGGCGCGCGTGGCCGCCGCCAGCATCCGCTCGAACTCCTCGTCGTCGCCGGCGACCTGGTCGACGGCGGGGCCGGGGATCGCGTCGACCTCGACGCAGCGCTGCGCGAAGAAGCCGCCGATGCCGCCGGTGGTGCCCTGGCGGACGTTGAGGGCGATCGCGCCCTCGCCGAGCTCCTCGCGCACGCGCGGGAGCACCTCGGACAGCGAGCGGCCGCGGAACGTCCGCGCCTCGGGGTGGGTGGTCTCCTGCTCGCTCATGCGCTCACGACTCCGATCGTCTCCACGTTGATGCCCGGCGTGATCTCGTTGTAGGCACAGACGGAAAGCTGCGGCATCGCCTGCGAGCACAGCCGCCGCAGGTGGCGGCGCACGCGCGACGAGCACAGCAGGACGGGCCGCCGGCCGCGCGACACGGCCTCCTCGGACTGGGCGTGCAGGGCCTGCAGCAGCGCCTGCGCGCGCGGCGGGGCCATCGCCAGGTACTCGCCCTCGGCGGTCGTCGTGATCGCCTCGGAGACCTCCTGCTCGACCGCCGGATCGAGCGCGATCGCCTTCAGCGTCTGGTCCATGTCGATGTGCGGCGCGACGATCGTGCGGCCGAGCGCCTGGCGCGCGTACTCGGCCAGCAGCGCCGGGTCGCGCGTGAGGCGCGCCTTGTCGCCGATCGCCTCGACGATCGTGCCGAGGTCGCGGATCGAGACGCCCTCCGACAGCAGCGCCTGCAGCACCCGCTGGATCTCGCCGATCGACAGCAGGTCCGGCACGACCTCCTCGACGACCGCCGCGTTGACCTCCTTGAGGCCGTCGAGCAGCGCCTTGGTGTCCTGGCGCGTCAGCAGCTCGGCGACGTTCGCGCGGATCGTCTCGGTGAGGTGGGTGATGATCACCGACTCGGCGTCGACGACCGTGTAGCCCAGCGCCTCGGCCTCGGCGCGGCTGCCGTCGGCGATCCAGGTGGCGGGCAGGCCGAACGCGGGCTCGGTCGTCTCGACGCCCTGGAGCTGGCCGAACGCGTCGCCCGGGTCGAGCGCGAGCTGGTGACCGGCCATGATCGAGCCGCGCGCGACCTCGGTGCCCTTGACCTTGATCGCGTACTCGTGGGAGGCGAGGCCGACCTCGTCGTGGATGCGGACCTTCGGGACGACCGTGCCGAGCTGGGCGGCGAGCTGCTTGCGCACCGCGCTGACGCGCTGCAGCAGCGAGCCGCCGGCGGACTGGTCGACGAGCGGGACGAGGCCGAAGCCGATCGTCAGCTCGAGCGGGTCGATCGCGAGCGCCTCGAACGGGTCGTTGGCGTTGGCGGTGAGCGCCGGCTTGGCGGCGGCCTCGCGCTCCTCGGCCGCCTTCTGGGCCTCGCGCTGGGCGGCCATCTTGGCCAGCGCGCGACCGCCGAAGAAGAGCAGGCAGCCCATGACGAGGAACGGGAGCATCGGCAGGCCGGGGACGAAGGCCATGAGGCACACGACGACGCCGGCGATGACCGGCGCCTTGCGCTGCTTGAGCACCTGGCTGGCGAGATCGGTGCCGAGGTCCTTGTCGGACGTCGAGCGCGTGACGATGATGCCGGTGGCGACCGAGATCAGCAGCGCGGGGATCTGCGCGGCGAGGCCGTCGCCGACCGTCAGCAGCGAGAAGTGCTGGGCGGCCTCGCTGAACGGCATGCCCTGCTGGGCGACGCCGACGACGATGCCGCCGATGAGGTTGACCAGCGTGATGACGACGGCGGCGATCGCGTCGCCCTTGACGAACTTCGAGGCGCCGTCCATCGCGCCGTAGAAGTCCGCCTCGTCGCTGATGTCCTTGCGGCGCTTGCGCGCCTCCTCCTCGGTGATCTGGCCGGCGTTCAGGTCGGCGTCGATCGCCATCTGCTTGCCGGGCATGGCGTCGAGGGTGAAGCGCGCCCCGACCTCCGCGACGCGGCCGGCGCCGTTGGTGATCACGACGAACTGGATGATCACCAGGATCAGGAAGATGATGAGGCCGACGACGACGTTGCCGCCGACCACGAAGTTGCCGAACGCCTCGACCACGTGGCCGGCGTCCCCGTCGAGCAGGATCAGGCGCGTGACGCTGACGTTGATCGCCAGCCGGAAGAGCGTGGTGAGCAGCAGCAGCGACGGGAACGCGCTGAAGTCCAGCGCGCGCGGCACGTACATCGTCGCGATGACGATCGCCAGGCCCGCCGAGATGTTGGCCGTGATCATCAGGTCCAGCAACGCCGGCGGCAGCGGCACCACCATCATGACCACGACGAGCACGACCACGCCGGCGGCGACGAGGTCGGAGTAGCGCTGCGCGCGCTTGAGGAAACCAGTCATGCGTTGGAGGGATGGCGACTCGGGAGGGGCGAGTCGACCCCGTCATCGGCCACGCGCGCGCGGGCTTTAGGTGGAACGCTCGCCCTGCGGGCTCGGTTCCATTGCGGGTGTTCGCCCAGGGGGCGAAACCCGCGGTATTTCCGCGAATGCCGCGTGGACGAGTGTCTTAGGCGACTCGGCGCCCGGCCATCCGGTACACGTAGGCGAGCACCTGCGCGACCGCCCCGAACAGCTCCTCGGGGATCTGGCGGCCGACGTCGACCGACGCGTACAGCGAGCGGGCCAGCGGCGGGTCGGGCACGATCGGCACGCCGGCCTCGGTGGCGAGCTCGCGGATGCGGGCGGCGAGCAGGTCGACGCCCTTGGCCACGACCTCCGGCGCCGGGTTGCTGCCGTCGTACTTGAGCGCGACCGCGTAGTGGGTCGGGTTGGTCACGACGACGTCGGCCTCCGGCACCGCGTCCATCATCCGCCGGCGGGAGGCCTCCATCTGGCGGCGGCGCATCGCCGAGCGGACCTCGGCGGGCAGCATCTGCTGCTTGGCCTCGTCCTTGACCTCCTGCTTGTCCATCTTCATCGACTTCTCGGTGCGGTGGACCTGCCACACCATGTCGATGATCCCGATGATCAGGTAGGCCGCGGCGGCGCGGATCGCGATGCCGAAGACCATGTCGGCCAGCGCGCCGGCGAGCTGCGCCGGGGTCATGCCGATCATCGCGCCCATCTGCGGGATCTGCGGGACCAGCGCGGCGGCGACGATCGCGCCGACCGCGAGCACCTTCACGATCGACTTGGCGCCCTCGAAGAGCGCGTTGGGCCCGTAGATGTTCTTGAAGCCCTTGAGCGGGTTGAGCCGGTTGGGGTCCGGCTTGAGCCCGTGCATGTTCAGCTTCGGGCGGACCATCACGACGTTGATCGCCAGCGCCGCGACCAGGCAGGCGCCGACGACGGGCAGCAGCGCCACGACGACGTGGTTGAGGACGGTCATGAGGATCCCCTCGAGGCCGTCGGTGGTGACGATCTCGGGGTGGGCGCCGAGCCGCAGCGCCCAGTCCATCGCGTCGCGGAGCTGGCCCGTGAGCTTGGGCCCGAACATCATCAGCGCGAGCACGCCGACGAGCATCACGACCGCGCCCGTGAGGTCCTGCGAGCGCGCGATCGTGCCCTTCTTGCGGGCCTCCTGCCGTTTCTTGGGTGTCGCCTTCTCGGTCTTCTCACCGGCCACGCGCGCTCACCCCCTCAGGCCACTCGGAGGGTTCTCAGCGCCTCGGAGACGCTCTGCTGCACCTCGTCCGACAGCCAGCCGGCGACCCACGGCAGCGTGGCGCCGATGAGGACGAGGCCGACGATCATCTTCACCGGGAAGCCGACGCCGAAGACGTTGAGGGTCGGCACGACCCGCGACACGACGCCGAACGCGGCGTCGGTGAGCACGAGCGCCAGGATGATCGGCCCGGCCACCTGCACCGCCGAGGAGAAGATCTGCACGAACGCCTCGTCGGCGCCCGCCACCATCGCGGCGATCGACGGCGTCTGCTCGATCCCGACGAGGTCGTAGGTCTTGGCGAACCCGGCGATCACCCACTGGTCGCCGCCGATCGCGATGAAGATCAGGACGCCCAGCAGCGCGTAGAGCTGGGAGATGATCGTCGTGTTCGTGCCGGTGACCGGGTCGACGAGCGAGCCGAACGACAGGCCCATGACGTAGTCGATGAACGTGCCCGCCACCGACAGCGCGGCGAACAGCGCGCCCAGCGCGAACGCGTAGGCCAGGCCGACGAGCAGCTCCTTGACGACCAGGCCGCCGTAGGCCCAGGCGTCCATCGGGATCCTCACGTCGCCGATCGCGACCGGCGTGAGGCCGACGGCGAGGGCCAGCGCGACGATCCCGCGCACGCGGGCCGGCACCATGCGGCTGGAGAACAGCGGCGCCATCAGGAACAGCGGCGTCAGGCGCGCCAGGACGAGGAAGAACCCCGCCAGCGTCTGCTCGCTGAAGCGCTCGAGGATGAGCTCGGGCATCGGGGCGACCGCTCCCGCGCGGACCTACGCCCCGACCATCTGCGGGATGCTCAGCCACAGATCGTGCGCGTAGCCGATGAGCTGGTCGAGCATCCACGGGCCCGCGAGCATCAGCAGCGCGAACGTCGCGACGATCTTGGGGATGAAGGTGAGCGTCTGCTCCTGGATCTGCGTGACCGACTGGAAGATGCTCACGATCAGGCCGGCCACGAGGCCGACCAGCAGCAGCGGCAGCGCGATCTTCATGCTGATCGTCAGCGCGTTCGTCGCGAGGTTGACGACGTCGTCCTGGGTCATGGCCTATCCGAAGCTCTGGACGAGCGATTGGGTGACGAGGTTCCAGCCGTCGACCAAGACGAACAACAGGATCTTGAACGGTAGGGAGATGAAGACCGGTGGCAGCATCATCATTCCCATGGACATCAGCGTCGTGCTGACCACCAGGTCGATGATCAGGAACGGCAGGAATATGAGGAAGCCGATCTGGAAGGCGGTCTTCAGCTCGGAGATGATGAACGCCGGGATCAGCACGTAGGTCGGCACGTCCGCGCGCGTCTCCGGCGGCGGGAGCTTGGCGAGCTTCACGAACAGCGCCAGGTCCTTGTCGCCGGTCTGCTTGAACATGAACTCGCGCAGCGGCACCTGGGCCCGGTCGAGCGCCTGCTCCTGGGTGATCTCGTTGGCCTGGAGCGGATCCCAGGCGACCTCCTTGATCTCGCCGAACGTCGGCGCCATCACGAAGATCGTCAGGAACAGCGCGATGCCGACGAGCACCTGGTTGGGCGGCGCGGTCTGCGTGCCCAGGCCGCTGCGGATGAAGCCCAGGACGATCAGGATGCGCGTGAACCCGGTGACGCAGAAGAGCATCGCCGGCACGAGCGTGATGCCCGCGACCAGCAGGAGGATCTGGACGGCGTTGCCGCTGTCCACCATCAGCGCATGGTCCTCTCGCGCAGGCGGTCCATGAGCTGCGAGGCGGTGGTGCCGCCACGCCCGCCGCCGCGACGCGGGGCCGGGCCCTCGGGCTCGTCGGGAACGTCGAGGCCGAGGCGCTGGGCCTCCTCCTCCGTGTAGGTCCGGATCGGGACGACGCCGTGGTCGGCGACGCCGACGAGCAGCAGCTCGCGCCCGGCGCGGATGAGGTGAAGGGAGCGCCCGGGCCCGAGCGCGACGACCGCGGCGGTCGACAGCCCGTTGCCGCGCGTGCGCTCCTCGCGGGAGGACTTGATCTGCTTGAGCACCCACGTGACGCCGTAGATGACGGCGATGACGATCGCCAGCCCGACGATCGTGCGCACGAGGCTGCCGCCCGAGCCGCCGCCGCCGTCGCCGGCCTGCGTGCTCGAGGAGGTGGGAAGGTCGAGCGGGGTGGCCTCGCCCAGCTCCTTGTCGCCCGACGAGGTCGTGGCGGTCTGGGCGAACGCATAGGCGGGCGCCAGCAGGAGGAACGCGAGGGTCGCCGTCGCGACCGATCGGAGGAGGGAGTTCGACATTCGTTCTATGGAGTCGGGAGGGGCGACTCCGCCCGGTAGTCGGTCGGTCCGGACCCGCCTTGAGCCCCTCAAGGGAATCGCGCAAATGCCGACCAACAGCGGTAGTCAGCCCCCCGCCCTCCCGTTCACGAGGTAACTGCATGTCCACCGAATCCACCCGCCAGCTCGTCGTCTTCTCGCTCGGCGAGGAGGAGTACGCCCTCCCGATCACGCGCGTCCACGAGATCATCCGCTGGACGGAGCCGCGCTCCGTCGCGTCGGACGAGCCGTGGGTCCGCGGCGTCATCTCGCTGCGCGGCAAGATCGTCCCCGTGTACGACCTCGCCGCTCGCCTGGGCCTCGCCGCCGAGCGCCCCGAGCACGCGAAGATCGTGATCGTCGAGACCGCCGCCGACATGGCCGGCGTCGTCGTCGACGACGTCGAGGAGGTCCTGACCGTCGACGTCGAGCAGCTCGACTCCGTGCCCGCCGCCGGCGACCCCGCGATCGAGGCGATCGCCAAGATCGAGCAGCGCCTGGTCGTCCTGCTGGACCCGGTGGGCCTGTTCGGCGGCTCGGTCCTGGACGCCGAGCAGCTCGTCGAGGTCGCCTAGCCCGACCGTCGACGACCACCCAGGTTCCCCCCTCATGTCGGCTGCCCCCCGTCCCCGCGTCGTCGTCGCCGACGACTCGGGCCTGATGCGGCGCGTCGTGACCCATGCCCTGCAGGACGAGGGCATCGAGGTCATCGGCGCCGCCGCTGACGGCGACGAGGCGCTGGAGCTCTGCCAGCGCCTGCGTCCGGATGCCATGACCCTCGACCTGGCGATGCCGGGGCTCGACGGCATGGGCGTCCTGCGCGCGCTGAAGGATCCGTCCCGCCCGCCCGCGGCCAACGTCCCGGTCGTGGTGGTGTCGGCCTTCTCGCCGGCGCACGGGGCGCGCGCGGTCGACGCGCTCGCCGAGGGCGCGTTCGACCTGGTGGCCAAGCCGGCGACGGGGGAGCCGCTCTCGACGTTCGTCACGCAGCTCGGCGAGAAGGTCCGCGCGGCCGCCGCCAGCCGCCGCGGGGCCGTCAACGGCAACGGCGCCGCCCACGCCGGGCGCGTGCGCCGCGCCCCCGTGGCGCTGCCGCCGCGGCGCGGGGCGGTCCGCCCCAAGCCGGGCGGCCCGCGCACCGGGCGCCTCGTCGTCATCGCCAGCTCGACCGGCGGCCCGCGCGCCCTCGCCGACCTGATGCCGCAGCTCCCCGCCCGCCTGGGCGCCGGCACGCTGATGGTCCAGCACATGCCCGCGGGGTTCACCGCCTCGCTCGCCCAGCGCCTGGACCGCGCCAGCAAGCTGACGATCAAGGAGGCGGCCGGCAACGAGCTGATCGACCCGGGCGTCGCGCTGCTGGCGCCGGGCGGCTCGCACCTGCGGCTCGTCGAGGGCCGGCGGGCGAAGCTGTCAGACGCCCCCGCGATCGGCGCCCTGCGCCCGCGGGCCGACCTCACGATCCAGGACGCGGCCGCCGCGTTCGGCGAGCGCACGCTGCTCGTCGTGCTGACCGGCATGGGCCGCGACGGCCTCGACGGGGCGCGCGAGGTCAAGCGCCGCGGCGGGCGGGTGCTCGTCGAGGCGGAGTCGAGCTGCACCGTGTACGGCATGCCGCGCGCGATCGCCGAGGCCGGACTGGCCGACGCGGTCCTCGACCTGCGCGACCTGCCCCGAGCGATCATCCAGGAGGCCGGCGCATGACGCTGCTGAGCACGGGCGCCGACGCGCCCGCCACCCCGATCCCGAAGACGACCCGCGCCGGCGGCGACGACTACCTCGCGTTCTGCGAGGGCGTGCGCGCGCTGAGCGCGATCGACCTGAGCCAGTACAAGCGCGGCCAGATGGAGCGGCGCATCCGCTCCTTCGCGCAGCGCAAGGGAAGCCCCGACCTGGCCGATTACCTGAACATGCTGCGCTCCAGCAAGGACGAGCTCGAGGACTTCCTCGACCGCATGACGATCAACGTCTCGCAGCTCTGGCGCAACCCGGAGCAGTGGGACCTGATCGGGCGCGAGATCCTGCCCGAGCTCGCCGGCCACGGCCACCCGCTGAGCGTGTGGTCGGCCGGGTGCTCCTACGGCGCGGAGGCCTACACGGTCGCGGCGCTGTGCCGCGAGCACATCCCCGCGGCGCGCACCGCGATCCGCGGGACCGACATCGACAAGCGCATGGTGGAGCGCGCGCGTCGCGGCTGGTTCTCGGCCGAGGACGCCCGCACCGCGCCGCCGGCGCTGCTGGAGCGCCACTTCACCCCCGCCGACGGCGGCTTCCAGGCGCGCCGCGAGCTGGTCGCGATGTGCACGTTCGAGGTCGGCGACCTGCTGCGCATGAACGTGCCGGCCGGCCGGCTGGACCTGGTCCTGTGCCGCAACACGGTCATCTACTTCAACGACGAGGTGCGCAACGCGCTGCACGAGCGCCTCGCCCGGTCGCTGCGTCCCGGCGGCTATCTCGTGATCGGCTCCACCGAGCGGGTGCAGGACCCCCGCACCGTGGACCTCACCCCGACCCATCCCTTCGTCTACCGCAAGAGCTGAGAACTGCCATGGACGTCTCTGAGTACATGCCGATGTTCCTCGCCGAGGCGCGCGAGCATCTCCAGGAGCTGAACCTCGCCGTCGTCCGGATCGAGGAATCCCCCGACGATCAGGAGACGGTCAACGAGATCTTCCGGATCGCGCACTCGATGAAGGGCATGAGCGCGACCATGGGGTTCGAGCGCATGGCGGCGCTCACGCACCAGATGGAGGACGTGTTCGAGCTGCTGCGCCAGCGCTCGGGCGGCCTCCCCCGCGAGGCGATCGACGTGCTCCTGGCCTGCCTGGACGCCCTCGAGGCGACCGTCGGCACGATCGAGGAGACCGGCGCCGAGAACCTGGATCCGGCCGAGCTCATCGAGCAGCTCAAGGGCCTCGTCCGCGAGCGCACCACCGAGCAGGAGGTCCACCGTGTCGGCGGGCCCGCGCCGGTGCCGCCGCCGGAGGTCGTCGCCGAGCGCGCCGGCGGCCGGCGCATCGTGCGCGTCGTCGTCGAGCTGTCCGAGGACTGCGCGATGCCGTCGGTCCGCGCCTACATGGTCCTCAACGCGCTCGGCGAGCAGGGCACGGTCCTGTCGTCGGCGCCCGCCGTCGAGAAGGTCGACGCGTTCGAGGGCCGCCAGATCGAGGCGTGGATCGCCGCCGAGGCCCACGACGAGGAGATCGTCGCCGCGGCCCGCCGCATCGCCGACGTCACCGACGCCACGATCGCCGAGGTGTCCGAGGAGACGCTCGACGCCGCCGCCGAGCAGCAGCAGCAGCAGGCGGAGGCGACCGCCGCGTCGGCCGCCGCCGACCGCCCGGCCAACGGCGCCGCCCCCGCGCAGGCCAACGGCCACAAGCCGACCACGAGCGTGCGCGTCGACGCCGCCCGCCTGGACCAGCTCATGCACTACATGGGCGAGCTCGTCGTGCACCGCACGCACGTCGAGTCGCTGGCCGCGCAGGCCGAGGTGCCGGGGCTGCAGCAGGCGATGGCCGACCTGGCCCGCGCCTCGCAGTCGCTGCAGGCGATGGTCATGCAGGTGCGCATGATCCCCGTCGAGGCGGTCTTCCTGCGCTTCCCGCGGCTGGTGCGCGACCTGTCGAGCAAGCTCGGCAAGCAGGTCGAGCTGAAGCTCGTCGGCCAGGACACCGAGCTGGACCGCACGGTCGTCGACGCGCTCGGCGACCCGCTCGTCCACCTCGTCCGCAACGGCCTCGACCACGGCCTGGAGACGCCCGAGGAGCGGCGCGCCGCCGGCAAGCCCGAGACGGGCGTGCTGGAGATCTCGGCCGCGCACGCCGGGGGCAACGTCGTCATCAGCGTCCGCGACGACGGCCGCGGCATCGACCCGGCCAAGGTCGCCGCCAAGGCGGTCGACCGCGGCCTCATCACCGCCGAGCAGGCCGAGTCGATCGACCAGGCGCGCGCCGCGGAGCTGCTGTTCGCGCCCGGCTTCTCGACGGCCGAGACCACGAGCGACATCTCGGGCCGCGGCGTCGGCATGGACGCCGTGCGCACGATCATCCGGGAGCTCGGCGGCGACGTGAACTTCATCTCCGAGAAGGGCGCCGGCACCACCGCGCAGATCCGCCTGCCGCTGACGCTGGCGATCATGGCGGCGCTGCTCATCGAGGTCGACGGGCTGCCCTACGCCATCCCGCTGGAGCGCGTGCAGCGCACCGTGCGCCTCGAGGACCACGTCGTGCAGTCGGTCGCCGGCTCGCGGATGCTCGTCATGCGCGAGGAGGTCTACCCGCTGCTCGACGGCGGCGAGGCGCTCGGGCGCGGGCTGCCCAGCGGCGACACCGACCACGCCGTCATCGTCACGTCCGGCGACCGCACCATGGCGCTGGCCGTGTCCAAGCTCGTCGGCCAGCGCGAGCTGGTGACGCGGCCGCTGCCGCCCGACGTCTCCGACAGCGCGGCCGTGTCCGGCGGCGCCGTCCTGTCCAGCGGCGACATCGCCCTGATCGTCGACTGCGACGCCCTGAACACCACAACCGGGCTCATCGCGGCCTAGAAAGGAGGGCCCGCGACGTCATGACGCACTACACCGACATGCAACTGGACGCGCTGCGCGAGCTGGCGAACATCGGCTCGGGCAACGCGGGGACGGCCCTCTCGGCGATGCTCGGTCAGCCCGTCGACATCTCCGTCCCGGCCGCCAAGGCCCTGCCCCTCGCCAACGCCGTCGAGGCGGCCGGCGACCCCGAGACGCTGGCCACCGGCGTCGTGCTGCCGATCTTCGGCGACATCGACGCGACCGTCGTGCTGCTGTTCCCGCCCGACGACGAGGCGATCCTGTGCACGCTGCTGGGCGTCGAGCCCGGCACCGAGGACGGGTACGGCGCGCTCGGCGAGATCGGCAACATCCTCGGCTGCTCGTACGTGAACTCGCTGGCCGAGATGACCGGCCTGGCGATCGAGCCGCGCCCGCCGGAGACCGTCGCCGACATGGTCGGCGCGATCCTCGCGTCGGTCCTGGCCGTGCGCGCGGACTCCACGAACCTCGCGCTCGTCATGGACTCGCGCCTGATCGTCGAGGGCCAGGAGTGCGAGCTGACGTTCCTCCTGCTGCCGAGCCTGCAGGGGATCGACGAGCTGCTGGGCCGTCTGGGGCTGGCATGAGCCGCGGACGGGCCACGGACGCTGGGAGCCGGGCGCCATGGCGCCGGTCGTAAGCGGAACGGAGCTGATGGTCCGGATGGGCGAGCTCGCGACGTCGGCGGTGGCCGGCGAGGTGCTCGTCACGATCGGGCTGGGCTCGTGCGTCGGCGTCGCGCTCGTCGACGCCCGCCGGCCGATCGTCGGCCTGGCTCACGTGATGCTGCCCGAGGCCGTCGGCGCCGACGGCCCCATCGCCAAGTTCGCCGACCGCGGCGTGCCCGAGCTGGCGCGCGCGGTGAAGTCGCTCGGCGCGGCGCGCCTGGAGGCGGTCATCGTCGGCGGCGCGCAGATGTTCTCGTTCGGGGGCTCCGACGGCGCCAACATCGGCGCGCGCAACGAGGCCGCGGTCCGCGAGCAGCTCGACCGGCTCGGGATCCCCGTCCGGGCGGCCGCCACCGGCGGGCGCAAGGGCCGCACCGTGCGCGTCCACGTGCACGGCACGCGCGTGACCGTGCGCGAGGTCGCCGGCGTCGAGCAGGAGCTGTACGGAAGGGGGATCCAGTGAGCGGAGAGCTGCTCAACGACGATCAGATCGCCAAGCTGTTCGACCAGGCCGCCAAGGGCAAGCTGAACCCCGAGGTCCCGGTCGCCTCCTCGCGGTCCGCGCGCCGCGCCCACGGCCTGCGCCCGATCGACTTCCAGCACCCGACGAAGTTCACCGCCGACCAGGAGCGGCGCATCAAGCGCGCCCTGGAGCAGTTCTGCCGCACCGCGAACCGCCGCCTGTCCGCGGAGCTGCGCGTCGACGTCGAGCTCGAGGTCATCGACGTCATGCAGCTCACGTGGTTCAACGCGCACGCGCAGATCCCGTTCGACTCGGTCTGCGGCGTCATCGACGGCGGCGACAGCAGCGAAGCGCGGATGCTGCTCAGCGCCGAGCAGTCGCTGGTCGTCAACTTCGTCGAGCGCCTGCTGGGCGGCACCGGCGAGGTCCGCGAGCGCAAGCTGACCGACATCGACCTGGTGGTCGCCAAGCGCTTCTTCGCCGCGCTGACCGAGGAGCTGTCGCTCGTGTGGGAGGAGCTGTCGCGCACCGAGCTGGAGCTCCTGCGCCTCGACAGCCAGCCCGAGAGCGCGAACGTCGCCAGCCCGAGCGAGCCGACGCTCGCGCTCGTGATGGAGGGCCGCCTGGGCCGCCTGTCGTCGACCGTCGTGCTGCTCGTGCCCTACCGCTCGGCCGGCTCGTTCGTCGACTCGTTCGGCAGCGGCGCCGACGGCGCGTCGCGCGACCCGCGCATCGCCGAGGCCGTCGACGCCGCGCTGCGCGGCGTGTCGGTGCCGGTGCGCGCCGAGGTCGCCGCCACGACGCTCACGCTCGAGGAGGTCCTCGCGCTGCGGCCCGGCGACACGATCAACTTCATGACGCCGGCCTCGGCCGGGGTGACGCTGATGGCCGACAAGGTGCCCGTGCACCGCGCCCAGCCCGGGCGCCGCGGGCGCTGGCGCGCCGTCCAGGTCGCCGAGGTGCTCCAGGGCGCCGAGCCGCAGGCCGGTCCGATCCACGTCGATGGCGAGGGGGTGATCGAGTGAGCGACGCCGGCGATGCGCTGATGCAGATCGGCGAGTCCACGGCCGAGGCCGTCATGGGCGTCCTGCAGGTGTTCTGTCCCGAGGAGGGGCAGGTGACCCAGGGCCTCGTCGCCGCCGTGCCGCCGGGCGTCCATCCGATGGAGGGCGTGCCCGTGCCGGCGGTGGCGACCGGCGTGTCGTTCGTGGACGGCGTCCACGGCGGCAACGTGTTCGTGATGACCGTCAAGGGCGCGCGCCGGCTGGCCGCGTCGATGATGGGCGCCGAGCTGCCCGAGGACGACGCCGAGCTCAGCGAGCTCGACCTGTCCGCGATGGGCGAGGCGATGAACCAGATGATGTCGGCCGCCGCGATGGCGACCAGCACGGTGCTGGGCAAGGAGGTCGAGATCGCGCCGCCGGAGGTGCAGCAGTTCACCGATCCGGCCGAGGCCACCGCCGCCTACGACCCGACGCCCCACGCGGTCACCGCGCAGTTCTCGATCCTCGGCGAGCCGTGCCGCCTGGTGCTCTTCATCCCCAACGCGTTCATCGTGCGCATGAACCGCGCGCTGAGCGAGATGACCACCGAGTACGCCGAGTACGAGCAGGGGCCGCTCAGCCCGCTCGTCCGCGACGTGCCGCTGCGCCTGTGGGCGGAGCTGGGCCGCGTGCGGATGCCGCTGCAGGCGCTGGTCGGCCTGCCGGTCGGCGCGGTGGTCGAGCTCGACCACGAGGTCGACGACCCGATCGACCTCTACGTCGACGACATGCTTTTCGCAACAGGTCGGCTCCTCGTGACCGATGACAGCGAATGGGCCGTGCGCATCGAGACCGTGCACGGCGTTCCCGACAACCCCCGACACTCATCCCCCGACTCCCAGTCGCTGACGGCTGGGCCGACAACCACAACCCAAGGAGACTGACCGAAATGGCCCGTGTCCTCGTGGTCGACGACGCAGCGTTCATGCGCAAGATGGTCACCGACGCCCTGACGAAGGGCGGTCACGACGTCATCGGCGAGGCCGGCAACGGCGCCGAGGCCGTCGACCGCTGGCAGGAGCTGCGTCCCGACCTGACCACCCTCGACATCACGATGCCCGAGAAGGACGGCCTCGCCGCCCTCAAGGAGATCATCTCGATCGATCCCGCCGCCAAGGTCATCATGTGCTCCGCCCTGGGGCAGGAGAGCAAGGTGCTGGAGTCGATCAAGCTCGGCGCGAAGGACTTCGTCGTGAAGCCCTTCCAGGCCGACCGCGTCCTCGACGCGGTGGCCAAGGCGCTCGCGTAGCCGCACCCTCCTGTCGCGGCAGGGGGGTGCGGCGACGCCGCACCCCCGCGAAGCTTTTCCCACACGGCCCCCGCCACCGTGGAGACTGCGCGCCCACATGGGCCCGCGGCGTCTCGTTCTCACGGTCTCGCTGGCCGTCTTCTGCGTCGACGTCGACTTCTTCGCCCTGAACCTGGCGCTCCCGGCGATCGCCCGCGAGCTGGGCGTCGCGACGACCGACCTGCAGTGGGCGATCACCGTCTACCAGCTCACGCTGGCGTCGCTGCTCATCCCCGCCGGCCGGCTCGGCGACCTGCTCGGCCGCCGGCGCGTGCTGCTGTGCGGCATCGCCGCGTTCGGCATCGCGTCGCTGCTGTGCGGGCTGGCGCAGTCGCCCGGGATGCTGATCGCGATGCGCTTCGTCCAGGGCGCGGCGGCGGCCATGCTCTTCCCGGTCGGGATCGCGGTGATCAGCAACGCGTTCGACGTGCCGGCGCGCGGGCGCGCGATCGGCACCGTCTACGGCCTGGGCGCGATCGGCACCGCGATCGGCCCGTTCGTCGGCGGCGCGCTGACCGACGCGCTCGACTGGCGGTGGGTGTTCTTCTTCAACGTGCCGTTCTGCGTCGCCGCGTTCGTCCTCGCGCTGCGCCACGTCCAGGAGTCGCACGACCCCTCGGCCGAGCGCGTCGACGTGCCCGGCCTGGCGACGATCGTCGCCGGGATCGCGTGCGTGACGCTGGCGATCGACCGCGGCGCCGCGTGGGGCTGGCTGGGCTGGCGGACGCTGGGGCTCGCCGCGATCGGGCTGGCGCTGCTGGCGCTGTTCGTCGGGATCGAGCGCCGCGTGCGCGCGCCGCTGGTGGACCTGGCGCTGTTTCGCAACGCGCCGTACGTGACGGTCACGCTCGCGGGCGGCGCCGGGAACGTCGCCACCTGCCTGATGCTGTTCCTGGCCACGATCTACCTGCAGCAGGTGCGGGGGCTCAGCCCGCTCGAGGCGGGGATCGTCTTCCTGGCGCCCGCGCTCGCCAACGCGATCGGCGGCGTGGTCGCCGGGCGGCTGGGCGGCCGCGGGACCTCGCCGCGGCTGGTGATGGGCGGCGCCCTCGTGCTCGGCGCCGCCGGCCTCGTCGGGCTGGCGCTCCTGTCGGCGTGGCCGGCGTACGTGCCGGCGTTCGCGCTCGCCGGCTTCGGGCTCGGCGTGACGTGGTCGTACACGAGCGTGGGCACCCAGCAGGTCGTGCCCGAGGCGATGGCGGGCGGCGCGTCGGGCGTGACGCTGGCGATCGTCGTCGGCCTCGGCGGCCTGTCCGTCGCGGTCGGGGCGACGCTGCTGGAGGCGATCGTCGACGGCGGCGCGACCCCGACGACCGCCGTCCACGTCCTGTTCGCCGGGCTGGCCGCGCTGGCGATCGTCTCGGCCGGGGCGCTGGCGGTCGTCGGGCGGCGCGCCGGGGCGGCGGCGCGGGCGGCGGCGACGTAGCCGCGGGCCGGCGCGGCGCGACGCCGTGTCGCCGAGTAGGGTCGCGCGGTGCGGATCACGGAGGAGAACCGGCCCTGGTGGACGCTGGCCGGCACGTGCATGGGCCTGTTCGTGCTCATGCTGGACTCGACGGTGGTGTCGCTGGCGCTGCCCGCCATCCGCGACGACCTCGGCGCGTCGGCGACCGAGCTGCAGTGGGTGGTCAACGGCTACCTGCTGACGCTCGCCGTCCTCGTCGTCACCGCCGGGCGCCTGGGCGACATGTTCGGGCGCCGGCGCGTGTTCCTCGTGGGCCTGGTGACGTTCGCGGCCGGGCTGCTGCTCGCCGCGCTGGCGCCGGCGATCGAGGTGCTGATCGCCGCGCGGTTCGTCCAGGGCGCGGGCGCCGCGGGCATGCTGACGCTGTCGCTGGCGATCGTCAGCTCGGTGTTCTCCGACGCCGACCGGCCGCGGGCGATGGGCATCTGGGCCGGGATCTCGTCGATGGCGCTGGCGGTCGGACCGCTGATCGGCGGCGTGCTCGTCGACGCGCTGTCCTGGCGCTGGGTGTTCTGGATCGGGGTCCCGCCGCTGGTCCTGGGCCTGCTGTGGACGCTGCGGGCCGCGCCCGAGAGCCGCGACGAGGAGGCCGGCCGCCGCGTCGACGGGCTCGGCCTCGTCACGCTCACGATCGGCCTGGCCGGGATCGTGCTCGCGCTGATCGAGGGCGACGAGTGGGGCTGGGACTCGGGCGCCACGCTCGCCGGGATCGCCGCGGGCGTGCTGGGGCTCGTCGCGTTCGCGCTCGTCGAGCCGCGCCGGCGCCAGCCGATCGTCGACTTCGCGCTGTTCCGCAACCGCCCCTATCTGGGTGCCAGCGCGTGCGCGTTCTGCCTGGTCGGCTCGTTCTGGGCGGTGATCTTCTACCTGCCGCAGTACCTCCAGGGCCCGCTCGGCCACCGCCCGGCCGTGAGCGGCATCCTGCTGCTGCCGATCACCGTCCCGATGATCGTCATCTCGCCGCCCGCGGGCCGGCTCATCGCCCGCTTCGGCGTCCGGCGCCTGATGACGGTGGGCATGGCGTGCGGGACCGCCGGCGTGGCCCTGATGACCCGCGTCGACGGCGACGGCGGCGAGCTGACGCTGCTGCCCGCCTTCCTGCTGTTCGGCGTCGCGCTGGGCCTGGTGTACTCGCCGATGTCGATCGCGGCGATGGCGGCGATGCCGCGCTCCAAGGCCGGGATCGCCTCGGGCGTGCTGGCGATGGACCGCGTGCTGGCCGGCGCGGTCACGCTGGCCACCACCGGCGCGATCTACGCCGCGCTGCTGCGCGACGGCGGGGGCGGCGAGCAGGCGATCCCCGACGCGCTCTCGGGCGCCCTGTGGGCGCCCGCCGCGCTGTGCGCGATCGGGACCGTGCTCGCCTGGTTGCTGCTGCAGGATCCGCAGGGCGACGCGGAGGCGACGCACCGCCACCTGCGCCATCCGCACGCGCCGCCGCACTGAGCGGCGCGCCGGCCGCTAGGCGGCCTCGACGTCGGGGACGGCCGGCGGCTCGTCGCCGCCCTCGCCCTCGGACTCGTCGTCCAGCTCGTTGACCTCGGTGATGCGCAGCCCGAAGTCGTCGTCGATGACGACGACTTCGCCGCGCGCCACCTGCTTGCCGTTGACGAGCAGGTCGACCGGCTCGCGGGCGCTGCGGTTGAGCGCCACCACCGATCCCGGACCCAGGGACAGGGCCTGGCCGAGCGTCATCCGCGTGCGGCCGACCTCGACGGACAGCTCGACGGTGACGTCGAACAGCCGCGCCAGGTCGCCGCCGGAGGGCGCCGTGGCGCCGTCGGTGGCCGGCAGCGGGGCGAGCTCGAGCTCCTCGGGGGACATCGCTTTCACCTCCCTTACTGGACGGTCACGTCGGTGAACAGGACGGAGTCGGCGTGCACGTCGGTCTCGTGGTGCAGGCGCTTGAGGATGCTCTGCTTCAGGCGCTCGCGGCCACGGCTGGTCTGCAGGTCCGTGCCCGACGACTCGGTCACCTCGTCGGTGACGATGTCGCGCACGACCGCCTCCTGGGGCAGGCTGCCGTAGCCCTCGGGCGGCTCGGCGGCGGCGCCGTGGCCGCCGGCGGCCGCCGTCGTGTGCGCGTCGGGCTCCATCACGAGCGCGACGCCGAGCTTGGCGTACTTGCCGTCGGCGAGGTTCAGCACGAACTCGCTCGGGAGCACGTACACCTCACCCGCGATCTTCGGCTTGGCCTCCGGCGCGGGCTTGGACAGCACGAACTTGTAGACGCCGCCCAGGACGAGCAGCAGCACGACGGGGATGATGAACTTGAGCTTGGACTTCATTCGGCTTCCTCGGAGGCGGTCTGGGGAACGGCGGGGCCGAGCGTGGGGGTGTTGGCGCCGAACGTGGGCTCGGCTTCCGCGCTGGTCGGTGCGGCGTACTGACGGGGAAGGACGATCTGGACGCGCCGGTTGCGCCGGCGGCCGTCCTCGCTCGCGTTGCTGGCGATCGGGTCGTAGTAGGCGCGGCCGGTGGCGACGAGCCGGCGCGGGCCGACGTCGGCGCTGACGAGGACGCGGGTGATGGTCGACGCGCGCGCGGTCGACAGCTCCCAGTTGGACGGGTAGCGGCCGGTGATCGGGACGGTGTCGGTGTGGCCCTCGACCACGACCTGGTGGCGGCGCTCCTGGCGCAGGATCCCGCCGACGGCGCGCACGAGCGGGCGGCCCTCGGCCCGCAGCACGGCGGAGCCGCTGTCGAACAGCAGGTCGTCGGTGAGGATCGTGATGACCAGGCCGCGGCGCTCGACGCGCGCGCTGAGCTTGTCGGCCAGGCCGCGCTCGCGCGCGTAGGCGTCGATGCGCTCCTTCAGGCGCTGCAGGTCCTCGGTCTCCTGCTGGGCGGGGGACTTGCCGCTGCCGGAGCGCTCGTCGAGGATCGAGCCCTGCACGGCGGCGTCGGAGGCGCCGCCGTCGAGGACGCTGCCGCCGCCCTCCTTGACGGGGCCGTCGAAGGCGTTGGCCAGGGACTTCTTCAGCTCGTCGAACTTGGCGGTGTTCACGTTGGCGATGGCGAAGAGGACGATGAAGAGGGCCATGAGGAGGGTGACCATGTCGGCGTAGCTGACGAGCCAGCGCTCGCTGTCGTCGTGCTCGACCTCATGGCCGCCGCGCCTCCCCTTGCCGTGCCCGGCCATGGGCTATGCCGCGGCGGCGGCCTGCTGGGGCTCGTCCGCGAGTCGCAGGTTCGGGGACGGCTCCTGCGCCGTCTCGCGCTCGGCCGGCGGCAGGAACGTGAGCAGCTTCTGCGCGACGATGCGCGGGTTGTCGCCGGCCTGGATGGCGAGCACGCCGTCGAGCACCATCGTGCGCATGTCGGCCTCCTCGCTCGACAGCCGCTTCAGGCGGTTGGCGATCGGGAAGTAGACGAGGTTGGCGGTGCCGACGCCCATCAGCGTGGCGATGAACGCGCCGGAGATCGACGGGCCGAGGCTGGCCGGGTCGGCCAGGTTGCCCAGCACGTGGATCAGCGAGACGACGGTGCCGATGATGCCGATGGTCGGCGCGAGCCCGCCGGCCTTCTCGAACACCTCGTAGACCGCCTTGTGGCGGGCCTGCATGCCGACGATCTCGCCCTCGAGCACCTCGCGGACGAGCTCGGGCTCGGTGCCGTCGACCACGAGCTGCAGCCCGTTGCGGGTGAACGCGTCGTCGACGGTCTCGAGGTCGGACTCGAGCGCCAGGAGGCCCTCCTTGCGGGCGCGCTCGGAGAAGCCGACGAGGTTGCGCAGGTGCTCGGCGCGGTCGAGGGAAGGCGGCGAGAACGCGACCTTGTAGCCGGTGGGGATCGACTTGACCCCCTCCATGCCGGTCGAGCCGAGGATCGCGCAGAACGTCCCGCCGAGGACCACGATCCACGCCGGGATCACGATCATCGCCGTGAGCGGGGTCCCCTCGAGGGTGGCGGCGACGGCGATGCAGGCGAGCCCGCCGAGCACGCCGATGGCAGATGCAGCCTTCATCCTGTACCAGTCATCGGCACGCGCGCCAGACTCTTCACCCCGGGGGGCTTCGATCTGGACGCCCGGTCCGCTCAGGAGTTGACGAGCCTCAGGGCGCGGTAGGCGATCTGCGTGCGCCAGTCCAGGACCTTGGCCACGACCTCGTTGACGGTCTCGGCGACCGCCAGCTTCACGCCGGTGGTGAGGTGCAGCATCGTGTCGGGATGCGCCTCGATCACCGCGATCAGGTCGGGGTTCAGGTGGAAGGGCTCTTCTTCGTGGTTCAGCCTGTGGAGGAGGATCATGGTCCGGTTCCGGTCGTGGTGGTGGAAGAAAGCGCGTAGGGCGGGGCGAATCCCTCCGAAACGCCCCGCCCGCGCGATCGTCAACCGTGCGGGCCCGTCGGCCCGCGGGCGGCTGCCCGTCAGCTACCGCTTGAGGTTGACGAGGTCCTGAAGCATCTCGTCGCCGGTCGAGATGACCCGGGAGTTGGCCTGGAAGCCACGCTGGGCGACGATCATGTTGGTGAACTCGGTGGCGAGCTCGACGTTCGACATCTCGACGGCGCCGCCCATCGCGGTGCCGTAGCCGACCGTCGACGGGATGCCGACCACCTCGGCGCCGCTGGCCGCGTTGGCGACGAAGCGGTTGCCGGAGGCGTGCGACAGCGCCTGCTCGTTCGGGAACGTCGCCAGGCTCACGTAGCCGGCGATCGCGCGGCCGTCGGCGCCGATCGGCGGCATGCCGGCCCCCGGGGTCCAGGCGGCCGGCGGCACGAAGCTCACCGAGCCGTCGGCGCCGACCGAGATGTCGGTCGCGCCGGTCGGGATGTTGATGTAGCAGTCGACGGCGCCGGCGCCGTTGCCGGAGCGGCCGATCACGTAGTAGCCGTCCTGGGTGGTGAGGAAGCCCTCGTTGTTGCGGATGAAGTTGCCGGCGCGCGTGTAGTTCATGTTCGCGGCGGTCGGCGTGCCCGCGGTCGGGTTCGCCGCGGTGGGCGCCGCCGGCGACTGCGCGACGCGCATCCAGCCCTCGCCCGAGATCGCGATGTCCAGCGGGTTGCCGGTCGTCTGCACCCCGCCGCCCGTCATGCGGTTGGAGATCGCGCCGATCTGGACGCCGAGGCCGACCTGGGCCGCGGCCTGGCCGGCGAAGCCGCCGGCCGCGTTGGCGGCGGCCGCGCCGCGCTGGGTCTGCGACAGCGCGTCCTGGAAGCTCGTCGCGCCGGCCTTGAAGCCGATCGTGTTGACGTTGGCCAGGTTGTTGGCCGTCACGTCGAGCATCGTCTGCTGGGCCTTCAGTCCGCTGATCGCGGAGTACATCGAACGCATCATGGTGGTGCTTCTCCTTCGTGATGCCTCGGCCTCCTCGCGAGGAGGGCCAGCCGATGGCGGTTTCCGGTGGTGGGTGCGGCGTCCGAGCCGCTAGGCGATGACCGCCGAGTCGATGTTGGTGAACACGTGCTCGCGCATGTGCGCGCTGTCGACGGCCGTGATGACCGTCCGGTTGCGCACCGAGACGACGAACGCCTTGTCGTCGACGAAGACGACCGACTCCCGCGAGCCCTTGCTCGCGGCGCGGTCGACGCCGCCCTGCAGGCGGGCCATCGACAGCTCGTCGACCTCGATGCCGCGGCGCCGCAGCCGCTCCAGCGCATGGCCGGAGAACTGCACCGCGGCGGTGCGCGCGCCGAGCACCTCGGAGAACGAGGTGGACGGCGCGGGGACCGTGGCCGTGCGGCCGGAGCCCCCGGGGCCCGGGTCGATCCCGGGCGGGATCAGCGCGGGGTTGACCTGGGTGGTCATCAGCGGACCTCCTTGACGGAGCCGAGCTCGATGCCCTCGGCCTCACCGATGGTGAGCTTGGGTCCGGTGCCGTCGAACTTCACGTTCGTGACGACGCCCGACTGCTCGTCGCCGTTGTCGTCGATGTAGGTGACGGTGCGGCCGACGAGGCCGATCGCGGTGTTGCCGACGCTGTCGGCGTGCGCGACCTGGGTCGTCTCGCTGATGTTCGTGAGCTGCTCCAGGATGGAGTACTGCGTCATCTGCTGGACGTACTGCTGCGAGTCGCCCGGCTGGGTCGGATCCTGGTGGCGCAGCTGCTCCACGAGGATCCTCAGGAACGCGTCCTTGTCCATGCCGAACTCGGAGCCGGACTTCTTGGCGTTGGGCGAGTAGCTCGTCGGCGTGCCCTTCGACAGGGGGTCGACGCCGGTCGACGTGGTCGTCGCCGTGGTCTCGGGGACGGTCACGTCCTGACCGATGCCGGTGATCGTGCTCATGGCGTCCTCCTTCAGGCCATGACGTCGACGAGGGCGCCGGCCGTCGGCCGGACCGTCGTCGCGGTCGGGATGGTCAGGGGCTGGTCGTCGTCGGCGGACGCGAGCGGGTCGGCGTCGCCGGGACGGGCGGCGCCGAACGCGTCGTCGCCGCTGGCGGCGCCGTTGCGGCTCTCCTGCTCGCCGCCGTGCCCCGGCGCCAGGCCGAGGTCGAGCGTCTCGACGGTCACGCCGCGCGCCTCGAGGCCGCGGCGCAGGTCGCCGAGGCCGCTCTGCAGCGTGGCGAGCGTGTCGACGTGCTCGACGTGGAGCGTGGCCTTCACGCCGCCGGCGCTGTGCTCGATGCGGATCTCGATGCCGCCGAGGCTCTCGGGATGCAGCACGATCCGCGCGCGGTCGGTGCCGCGCGAGGTGGCGACGTGCACGGCCTCGACCACGGCGGCCGGGGCCTGCGGCAGCGCCACGGGCGCGGACACCGGCGCACGCGAGATCGGCGCGGTGGGCGTCGCGGCCGCGGCGGTCGGGGCGGTCCCGGGCGCCGGGCCGGCGGGCCCGGGCTCGGCGGCGGACGCCGGGGCGGTCGCGGACGGGGCCGCCGTCGCGGCAGCGCTCGGCGCGGCCGTCGGCGCGGGATCGCCCGCGGTGGGCGCCGGCGCGGCCGCAGCCGTCTCGGCGCCGCGGGCGGCGGCCGGGGTCGTCCCGGCGGTCGCGGTGCGGGCGGCGTCCAGCGTGCGGCCGGCGTTGCCGCGAGCGGTGCCGGCGTCGGCGTCCGTCCCGGCGCCCTCGCTCGTGCCGGCCGGGCCGGCGGCGAGGTCGGCGGCGGGCTCGGCCGTGGTCGCCGACACGTCGGCGTCCGGCGTCGCGGTCGCGGTCGCCGCGGGCGGCGTCGGCGCGCCGGCCGCCGCGGACGTGGGCGGCGCGACGACCGGCTCGCCGGCGGCGGGCGCGGGCGCCTCGGCCGCCACGGCGGCGGGCGACGCCACCAGGACGCCCTGGGCGCCGGCCTGGGCCGGCGTCGGCGTGGTCGCGGTCGCGGGGGCCGGGGCGGTCGCCACGGGGGCGTCGCCCTCGGCGGACGGCAGGGTGAGCGTCAGCGCGATCGCCGGCGCCTCGACGGGCACCGCGTCCGGGATGACCGTCGCGACGGCCTCGTCGCCGGCGGGCGATGCATCGGCGCCCGCCCCTTCGTCCTGCTGGCCCCCCGCATGTGCGGTCCAGGCCTGCTCGTGCTCGTCGAGAACCCGCTCGAATGGGGTTCCCGGTTGGTCCGGAGCGCCTCTGGCCGGCGCCGCGGACGCGTCGCCGGGCCCCGGCGGCGCGTTGGAGATCGGTGTCGTGGTCACAGGATCGTGGGGGTCGGGGTCGGGGATTGCGTGCGGTACTCGGCCGCGTAGCCGAGGACCCGCTGCACGTACTGCTGGGTCTCCGCGTACGGCGGCACACCGCCGTAGCGCGAGACGGCGCCGGGTCCGGCGTTGTAGGCCGCCAGCGCCTTGGTCTCGTCGCCGCCGAACGCGTCGAGCTGCTGGCGCAGGTACTTCGCGCCGCCCTCGATCGCCTGGGCGGGGTCGTGGACGTCCGTGACCCCGAGCGCGGCGGCCGTGCCGGGCATGAGCTGGGT
The DNA here is from genome assembly GCA_035565675.1 of Capillimicrobium sp. GTDB lineage: Bacteria > Actinomycetota > Thermoleophilia > Solirubrobacterales > Solirubrobacteraceae > Capillimicrobium. The sequence goes on from DATMSA010000099.1 coordinate 39,769, forward strand.
CAGACCCTGCGCGCCGGCGGGGCTGCCGGCGTTGGGGTCGAAGTTCGACTCGGCGCGGATCAGCGCCTTCAGGAGCGAGGGATCGATCCCGTGGCGCTGCGCGGCCGACTGGATCAGCGCGTCGTACTGGCCGGCGTCGCCGCCGCCGAGCGTGGCGGCCGCGGTCGTGGCGGTGGCCGGCGCCTGCAGCGCCGAGAGCTGGGCGGCGAACGACGTGGCCGGCGTCGCCGGCGTCGCCGGGGCGGGCGCCGCGGCGGCGCCGGGCAGCGTGCCGGTCTGCAGCGCCACCAGCATCTGCTGGATCTCGCTGACGCGGCCGTGGATCGCGGCGGCGCTCATGCGGCCCTCCCTCCGGCGCCGGGCATCGCGGCGGCCCCGCCGCCGGTCCCGCGCGTGCGGCGGGTGAACGTCGTCAGGGCGATCTCGTCGAGGAAGGCGCCCTCGACGCGCTCGACGTGCGCGCGGTGCTCCTGGCGGCGGCGCTCCTTGAGGCGCTCGAGCGCCTCGCGGCGGCGGCTGGCCTCGATGAGCTGGCTGCGCCGGGCCTCGACCTCGGCGGTGGCCCGCTCGACGGCGAGCTCCGCGTCGGCGCGCTGGCGCTCCAGGCGCTCGACCCAGAGCTGGTGGGCCTGCAGGTCGCCGGCGGCCATCGCGTGGCCGGCGAGCGCGCCGTCGCGGCGCTGGGCCTGCGCGCGCCCGACCTCCTCGGCGGCCGCCTGCAGCATGGCCTGGCCGCGCAGCTGCGCGCCGAGGCTGGCCGCGAGCTCCTCGCGGGCGCGGTCCTCGGCGTGCTCGCGCAGTTCGCGCACGCGCTCCAGGCGGAAGCGGAACGGAGGGGTCACGGCCCGGTAGTCGGTCGCGGGCGGACGGGGCGCACCCCGGTTGGACGGCTGTCCGAGCGGTCGCGGTCGCGGGTGGCGGGCATGGCGATCAGACCGCGATGTTCAGGGGCGGAAGGGCACTGCCGCTGCCCGTGGAGAACGGGTCGGCGGGGGGCTCGGACGGCTCGACCGGCGCCGGCGCGACCTCCTGCGGCTGGGGGGCGAAGCCGACCAGCTCGAGCAGGCGCGCGTCGACGGCCTCCCACGGGTCGTGCTCGTCCAGGCGCTGGCGCAGGAACGCGTCGATCTGCGGCTTGAGCTCGAGCGCCCGGTCGACGACGGGGTCGGTCCCGCGCTCGTAGGCGCCGATCGCGATCAGGTCGGCCTTGTCCTGGTAGGCGGCCATGAGCTGGCGCAGCTCCATGCCGGCCTCGCGGACCTCGGGCGCGGTGACCTCGCTCACGAGTCGCGAGACCGACTGCAGCACGTCGACGGCCGGGTAGTGGCCGGCGTGCGCGAGCTCGCGCGTGAGGACGATGTGGCCGTCGAGGATCGAGCGGACCGCGTCGGCGATCGGCTCGTTCATGTCGTCGCCGTCGACGAGGACGGTGTAGAGGGCGGTGATCGACCCGGCGTCGCTCGTGCCGGAGCGCTCCAGCAGCCGCGGCAGCATCGCGAAGACCGACGGCGTGTAGCCGCGCGTGGCGGGCGGCTCGCCGATCGCCAGGCCGACCTCGCGCTGGGCCATCGCGAAGCGCGTGACGGAGTCCATCATCAGCATCACGTCGGCGCCCTCGTCGCGGAACCACTCGGCGATCGTCGTCGCCGTGAGCGCCGCCTTGATGCGCACGAGCGCCGGCTGGTCGGACGTCGACACGACGACGACCGAGTCGGCGAGGGCGTCGCCGAGGTCGCGCTCGACGAACTCGCGGACCTCGCGTCCGCGCTCGCCGACGAGGCAGATCACGTTCACGCGCCGGCGGCCGCTCTCGCCGCCGCCCTGCGTGGCGGCGCGCGAGATCATGCCCAGCAGCGACGACTTGCCGACGCCGGAGCCGGCGAAGATGCCCAGGCGCTGCCCGCGCCCGCAGGGGACGAGGCCGTCGAGCGAGCGGACGCCCAGCCCGAAGCGCTCGGTGATGCGGGGGCGCGTCAGCGGATCCGGCGGGGGCGCCTCGACCGGCATCGTCGCGGCCGCCTCGACCGGGCCCTGGCCGTCGATCGGCTCCCCGAGCGCGTCGAGCACGCGGCCCAGCAGGCCCGGCCCGACCGGCGCCCGCAGGCGCGTGCCGGTCGCGGTGACGACGTTGCCGGGGCCGATGCCGGTCATCTCGCCCAGCGGCATCAGCAGCGTGCGCTTGGAGCGGAAGCCGACGACCTCGGCCTTGACGGGGTCGGCCAGGCGGCCGGCCTGGACCTCGCACACCTCGCCGACCTGGGCCTCCAGGCCGGTCGCCTCGATGATCAGGCCGATGATGTCGCTGACGCGGCCGCGGCGCAGGTGCAGGTCGGCGCGGCCGATCGCCTCGGCGGCCCGTCCGGAGAGCACCACGTCGGCGACGGCGCCCTCAGGCATCGGCCAGCTCGTGCTCGAGCACCTCGCGGGCCCGCTGGAGCTTGGTCGGCAGCGTCGCGTCGACCTCGCCCTCCTCGGTCCGCACGACGGCGCCGCCGCGCGGCACCCGGCGCTCGGCCTGGACCTCGCAGTGCTCGATGCCGCCGAGCTCGTTGACGAGAGCGGTGACGCGCTCGCGCACGAGCTCGAGGTCCTCGGGGTTGACGAGCAGCAGCACCCGCTCGCGCTCGACGAGGCGGCGCAACGCGCCGCGCACGGCGTCGAGCACGCGCTCGGGCTGCACGGCGACGGCGGCGCCGAGCGCCTGCTCGGCGATGCGCAGCGCCAGCTCCACGGCGGCGCGCTCGGTGCGCTCGGTCAGGTCCTCGACCTGCGCGGACACCTGCTGGGCGGCCTGCGCGAACGCGGCCGCGGCGGGCTCGACGGCGGCCAGCGCCTCCAGGCGCCCGGCCTCGAAGCCGGCCTGGCGGGCCTCCTCGCGGATCGAGTCGGCCTCGGCGCGGGCGCGCTCGAGGACGTCCTCGGCCTCGCGCCGGCGCTCCTCCTCGCCGATCGTCAGGTCGACCGGCGGCTCGAGGGTCCCGTAGGTGAACGCGTGGACGGCCATCGGTCCTAGACCACCTCGTCCTCGCCGGTGTCCGACTGGCGGATCGTGATCGTGCCCGCGTCGTCGAGGACGCGCGCGGCGCGCACGATCTTCGACTGGGCCTCGTCGATCACCGCCTTGCGCTGCGGCGGCATGACCTCCATGTCCTCGCGCAGCATCTCCGCGCCGCGCTGGGACAGGTTGTTGAGCAGCTTGTCCTTGATGCGGTCGTCGACGCCGCGCAGCGCGATCGCCAGGTCCTTCTGGTCGACGTCGCGCAGCAGGATCTGGATGTCGCGGTCGGTCAGCGTGACGATGTCGTCGAACGTGAAGATCCGCTGGCGGACCTCCTCGGCGAGCACCTGGTCGTGGTCGGCCATCGCCTGCAGGACGTGGCGCTCCGTGGAGCGGCCGGCCTGGTTGAGGATCTCGGCCAGCGACTGCACGCCGCCGGCGCCGACCAGCTCCTGGTCGAGGATCGCCGACAGCTTCTCCTTCAGCGCCGACTCGAGGTCGCGCACGACGAGCGGGTTCGTCTCCGACATCATCGCGATGCGCAGGGCGACGTCGCCCTGGACCTCCTTGGGCAGTTCGGCCAGCACCTTCGCCGCGATCGAGCTGGGCAGCGAGGCGACCACGATCGCGATCGTCTGCGGCGCCTCCTCCTGCAGGAACGCCGCGACCTGCTCCGGCGGCGTGCGGCGCAGGAAGTCGAACGGCTTGTGCTGCATCTTGCCGGCGAGCGCGTCGACGATCTCCTGCGCGCGGTTGCGCCCGAAGCGCTTCTCCAGCACCTCGTAGGTGTAGTCGAGGCCGCCCAGGTGGGCCTGGGCCGGCGCGGTCACGTGGTCGGCGAGCTCGTCGAGGATCGCCTGGCTGGTCTCCGGCGTCACCTGGCGGATGCGCGCCATCTCGGACGAGAGCGCCTCCACCTCCTCGTCGTCGAGGTGCTGGAGGATCGAGGCGGCGCGCTCGGGGCCGAGCGTGATCAGCAGGATCGCGGCCTTGCGGCGTCCGCCGATGCGCGCGGTCGCCAGCTCGGTGGAGGGGGCGTCTGCGGTGGCGGCCATCGATCTAGCCCTCGTTCATCCAGGTCCGCAGCGCCGTCGCGATCCGCTCGGGCTCCTTCTGCACGACCTCCTCGATCTGCATCCGCCGCGTGTTCTTGGCCGCGACGAGCGACGGGAGCGGCTCGTCGTCCTCGACGTGCTCGAGCTGCGCGATCGGCATCGGGGCCTCGAGCTGGCGCAGCCAGGCCGGGTCGGCGAGGACCTCGTTCTCCCGGCGGCGCAGGTGGCGGGCCAGGAAGAACAGGAAGATGAGCGAGGCGAGGCCGAGCAGGACGTACTTGGCGTAGTCCATGATCCCGCCGTCGCCGAGCGGCCCGCCGGGGGCGGCCACGTCCTCGGGCTTGGCGAAGGTCATCTGGCTGACGGCCAGCGTGTCGCCGCGGTCGGCCTGGATGCCGGCCGCGCTCGCGACCGCGGTGCGCAGCTCGGCGACCTCGGCGGCGGGCACGGAGCGGTCGACCAGCAGCGCGACGTCGAGGCGGTTGACGGCGCCCGGCGCGACCTTGCGGCGCGTGACGGTCTTGCCGTACACGTTCTTCGTCGTGGTCTTCTCGCTCTGGTAGTTGGAGTCGCCGCCTCCGCCGCCGCCCTGCTGGGCGTAGCCGGGGACGTTCGTCTCGGTGCCGGCCGCGCGGTTGCCGCCGCCGCCGGAGCCCTCGAGCTCCTCGGTCTCGGTGCTCTCCTCGACCGGGTTGCCGCGGCGGTCGTACTTGAGCTGCTCGACCGTCGTCTCGTCGACGTTGAGGTCGGCGTTGATGCGGACCTGGGCCTTGTCGGCGCCGAGCGTGCGCATCAGCATCGCGTTGATCTCGGCCTCCTTGGCGGCGGCGAACCGCGCCTCGGCCTGGGCCTTGCTCATCGAGCCGCCGGCGCCGTTCTCGCCCGCCGGCCACAGCATCGTGCCGGTCGAGTCGGTGATCGTGACGTTCTCGGCCTTGAGGCCCTCGACGCTGTTGGCGACGAGGTTGGCCATGCCGCGCACCGCCGCCTCGTCGATGGAGGTGGCGTCGCCGGCGATCAGGACCGCGGCGGTCGGCGGCTTGGCCTCGTCGGCGAAGAGCTGGTCCTCGGGCAGCGTGAGCTGCACGGTCGCGCTCGAGACGCCCTCGATGTTGCCGAGCGTCTGCTCGATCGAGGACTCCAGGCCCTGCTGGTAGGCGATCTTCTGCTGGAAGGTGGACGAGCCCATCTTCAGGTCGCCGACCTTGTCCAGGCCGTCCTCGCTCTTGCCGGAGGTGCTGAGCCCGGCGTCGGCGAGCGCGATCTGCGCCTGCGCGGTCTGGGACTTCTCGACGGCGAGGGCGGTGCCGTTGTTGCGCAGCTCGTAGGAGATCCCCTGGGCGTCCAGGGTGGCGGTCATCTTCCCGGTCCTGGCCGGGTCGAGGCCGCTGGCGATCAGCGAGTAGCTGGGGGCGGTGGCCATGCGCAGCAGCAGGAACGCCACGATGAGCACGGCGACCACGGAGGCGGCCAGCGTCAGGCGCTGGCGCATGGTCATCGACTGGAGAAGCTTCATCTACCCGGCGCTCAGACGGTGGTCCGGAACACGTCGTTGAAGGACTCGACCGCCTTCGTGCGGATCGTCGAGGCGAGCTGCATCGACAGCTGCGCCTTCTCGATCGCCATGACGACGGACGTGGGGTCGCTGGCCTGCCCGGTCGCGAGCGCCTGCGCAGCCTGCGCGGCCTCGTCCTGGCGGGCCTGCAGCGTGCGCAGCGAGTCGCCGAGCATGTCGCCGAACGACACGCCCGGCGTGGCGTCGGCGCCCGGGCCGGCGCCGCTCTCGACCTCGGCCGGGGTGGGGGCGATCGCGTCGATCT
>DATMSA010000100.1:0-7909 GCA_035565675.1 Capillimicrobium sp.
AACCGCCGACTGGCCGGACACGTCTTGGCGTTGCGATGCAATGTCACTCCGGGACCTCCTCGGACAGGTTGCTGGCGTCGCAACCCGCAGCCTCCGAGGAGGCCCGGACGTAACAAGACTCCTGCCGCCTAGAGCTAGCGGCGCCGGCGGCGGCCGAGCACGGCCAGCCCGCCGCCGACCACGAACCCGGCCACGGCGGCCGCGATCATGACCTGCTTCTTGTGCGCCTCGAGCTGGCGGCGCCAGTCGGTGGCGACCGCGATCTCGCCGCGGAGCTGCGCGATCGCGTTGCCGAGCTGGACGCGGTTGGCCTCGATCGACGCGCGGATCTCCTGCGGCGTGCGCTGCGGCTGCGGCTGCGGCTGCGAGGGCGGAGGCGGCGAGGCGGCCATCAGGTGCTCACCGTGTCCTTGATCTTCTGCGCCTCCTCGATGGCGAGGTCCGGCGTGGGCGGCGCGCCCGACTTGAACAGCTTCGACGCGGCGAAGCCGGCGATGGCGCCGAAGACGAACAGCAGGAACGCGACGAGGAAGAAGCCCCAGAAGAACTGCGTGTCGCTGACCGGCAGCAGCCACCACGCCAGCCACGAGAAGCCGTGCAGCAGCAGGATCAGCGCGCCGATGACGAAGACCGCGGCCGCGGCGCCGATCGCGGCGCCCTTGGCCAGCTTCGTCAGCTTGAGGGTGATCTCGGCCTTGGCGAGCTCGATCTCCTCGCGCACCAGGAGCTGCGCGCGCTCGGCGACCTCCTGCACGGCGGCCGAGATCTGCTGCGGGGATCCGGTGGGTTCAGGAGGCAAGGCGCTTGAGGATCAGGGCTGCCAGGAAGCCGCCGGCGAAGGCGGCACCGACCAGCAGCTCGGGCTTGGGTCCGGTCGACGTGGTCGCGTCGGCACTCACTGATCCGGCGGGTCTTCCCCGAAGACGCGGCGCCAAATCAGCGACGCGACCTTCGTCGTCGCGATGGAGGCGAGCGCGCCCAGGCCCGCCAGCAGGCCGGACCACATCAGGCGCTTGGTCAGCTCGTTGCTCATGCGGAGCGAAGTCCTATCACGTCGAGGCCGTCGCAGATGGTGTCGACGATCTGCGACTTGGCCGACTCGGTGTCGCTGGGCGTCTGCGGAAGCAGGTCGAAGATCCAGCCGGTGAGCACCTGCTCGATCGTCCCGTAGAAGGCCAGCGCGGCGAAGTCGGGCGACACGTCGGTGCGCAGCTCGCCGGCCGCCTGGCCCTTGCCGACGATCTGGGCGATGAGCTCGTAGGCCTCGCGGATCTTGGCCAGATGGGTGCGCCCGAACGAGTTGGCCGCCCGCGTCACCTCGACGATGATGACCTTCATCACGTCGGGGTCGTGGACGTAGGAGTCGACGATGAACGAGGCGATCTCGCGCAGCTTGTCGCGCGCGGGCTCGGGGCGGCCGTCGACCTCGGCGATGACGTGCAGGAGCATGCTCCAGCGCTCCAGGAAGACGGTGTCGAGGATCTCGTCCTTGCTGGAGAAGTAGTGGTAGACGAGCCCGTAGGCGACGCCCGCCTCGTCGGCGATGTCGGACACGCGGCAGGCGTGGAAGCCCTGGCGGGCGAAGACGCGCACGGCCGCGTCGAGGATGAGGCGGCGCTTGTCGGCGGCGGCCTGGCTGCGCGACGTCGAGGCGGCCATCAGGCGTGGGCCTCCGCGGCGGCGTTGGCGAGGCGCGCGTTGGCCAGCGACGGCAGGTCGCGGCGGATCCGGTCCTGGGCGTCGAGGTCGAGGTCGGCGACGACGTGGCCGACGCGATCGGGCGCGGTCGCCAGGACGACGCCCCACGGGTCCACGATCAGCGAGCGGCCGCCGGAGCGCATACCGGCGGGATGGGCGCCGATCTGGTTGGCGGCGATGACGAACGCCTGCTGCTCGATGGCGCGGGCCCGCACGAGGACCTCCCAGTGGTCGCGGGTGGTGGCCAGCGTGAACGCGGCCGGGACGACGAGGATCCGGGCGCCGCGCTGCGCCAGCGCGCGGTACAGCTCCGGGAAGCGGAGGTCGTAGCAGATCGACATCCCCAGGCCGACGCCGCCGGCGGTCGCCGAGGTGACGATCTCGTCGCCGGGCTCCTCCGCGGCGGACTCGCGGTACTCGCGGCCGTCGACGACGACGTCGAACATGTGGATCTTGCGGTAGACGGCCTTGACCGCGCCGTCGGGACCGACGTGCAGCGAGGTGTTGCGCAGCCGCTCGCCGTCCTCGACCCGCTCGGAGATCGAGCCGGCGACGAGGTCGATGCCGAGCTCCCGGGCGGTCTCGCGGGCCCAGGCGACGGCCGGGCCGTCGAGCGGCTGGGCGCCGGCGCGCAGGTCGTCGGGGCTGCCGAGGACGAGCCACTTCTCGGGAAGGACGACGAGGTTCGCGCCGTCGGCGGCGGCCGCGCGGACGTGCGTGTCGGCGGCTCGCAGGTTGGCGTCGACGTCGGCGCCGGCGTTGAGCTGAACGGCGGCAGCCCTCAATGTGGCGGCGGGTGCGGTCATTCGTTGACTCGCCAGTCAACGATAGCGTTCGCTGTCAATGGACCCCTGGCGAAGCGACGCGGCCGGTGAGCGGAAGCGCCCGGTCGACCTGTCGGCGCTGCCGGCGCGGCGCGACGGCCGCGCGCTGAAGCGCTGGCGCTACGTGGGCGCGTTCGGGCCGGAGGCGATGCTGTGCGTCGGGCTGGCGCACGTCGGCGGCATCCCCCAGGCCTGGTGGGCCGTGTGGGACCGGGCGGCCGGCGCGCTGCACGAGCGCACGATCTTCCTGCGCCCGCGCGCCGCGGTGCGCTTCGGGCCGGGCCTCGTGACCGTCCGCGACCGCGGCGGCGCGCAGCTCGACCTGGTCGTCGAGGAGATCCCGGGCGTGGAGACCGTGTGCCCGCACGGCGGCGGCTGGATCTGGACGCGCAAGCAGGTCGGCGTGCCGGTGCGCGGCCGCGTGCGCCTGCCCGGCGGGCGCGAGCTGGCGATCGACGCGCGCGGCGTCGTCGACGACACCGCCGGCTACCACGCGCGCCGCACCGCGTGGATGTGGGCGGCCGGGGTCGGCGTGACCGCGGACGGCCGCGCGGCCGGCTGGAACCTCGTCGCGGGCGTCAACGACCCGCCCCAGCACAGCGAGCGCTCGGTGTGGATCGACGGCGTCGCCCGCGAGGCCGGCCCGTGCACCTTCTCCGAGGACCTGTCGGGCGTGCGGACCGCCGACGGCGGCGACCTCGCCTTCCACCCCGAGGCGACGCGCGAGCGCCACGACGAGCTGCTGCTCGCGCGCTCCGACTACGTGCAGCCGTTCGGGACGTTCTCCGGGACGCTGCCGGGCGGGATCGCGCTCGCGGAGGGCTACGGCGTCATGGAGGACCACCGGGCGCGCTGGTGACCGTTGTCGGATCCGTCTCGCTATGCGATCCCGAGACGACAACGGTGGCTCGGGCGGCGCGTGCTCGGCCGCGAGTGGCGATCTGACCCCGCTCTGCGGGGCTGAATCGCCTTTCGTGGAGGGAGCGACCGCGCGGCCCGCCGTGGCGCGCGGCCGGCGCCTCAGAACACGTTCGCGCTCAGCCAGTCGTCCGCGAAGAACGCCAGGAACAGCGGCACCAGCAGCCACATCAGCGGGTGGATCTCGCGGGTGCGGCCGCGAGCGATCATCGCCACCACGTAGCCGATGATGCCGAAGCCGATCCCGGCGGCGATCGAGAACGTCAGCGGGATGCCCGCGATCATCAGGAACGCCGGGAGGCCGTGCTCGGGGCGGCTCCACTCGATCGCCGACACGAGGCGCATCATCAGGAAGCCGACCATGACGAGCGCGGGCGCGATCGCCGGCGTCACCGTCGAGTCGGCGACGTAGGGCACCGACTGGCCGACGACCTCGATCAGCGGCACGAAGAAGATCGACAGCAGGAACAGGCCGCCGGTGACGAGGTTCGCGAACCCGGTGCGCGCGCCCTCGCCGATGCCGGCGCCCGACTCGACGAACGTGGTCACCGACGAGACGCCCATCGCGCCGCCGAACGCGGCCGCGCCCGAGTCGACGAGCAGCACGCGGCGCATCTCGGGCAGGTTGCCCTCCTCGTCGGTGAGCTCCCCCTGGGTGCCGACCGCGACCGCCGTCCCGATCGTGTCGAAGAAGTCGGTCATGAACAGCGCGAAGATCGTCGGCACGAGCGCCCACGTCAGCGCGTCGGCGAGGTTGCCGGGCTTGAGGCCCTCGCCGATCGTGTCGAAGTCGCTGGACGACGGGATCTGCGCCACGCCCGACGGGCCGTCGAGCACGCCGAAGACGAGGCCGAGCACGGTGGTCGTCGCGATGCCGATGAGGATCGAGCCGCGCACGCCCCGCACGGCCAGCGCGGCCGCCACGAGGATGCCGGCCAGCGCGATCAGCGGCGGGCCGGCGGTCAGGTCGCCGAGGCCGACGCCGGTCGCCGGGTCGTTGACGACGACGCCGCCGTCGCGCAGCCCGACGAACGTGATGAACAGGCCGATGCCGACGCCGATCGCCAGCTTCAGGGACGTCGGGACCGCCCGCACGATCGACTCGCGCAGGCCCGCGAGGACGAGCACGACGGCGATGACGCCCTCGATGACCACGCAGGCCATGCCGACCTGCCAGCCGACCTGCTGGCCGATGATGATGTCGAACGCGACGAGCGCGTTGATGCCCAGGCCCGATGCCAGCGCCAGCGGGTAGTTGGCGACGAGGCCCATCACGATCGTCGCCACGCCCGCCGCGAGCGCGGTCGCGACCGCCACGGCCGCGAACGGCAGCCCGGCCTGCGACAGGATCGCCGGGTTGACGAAGACGATGTAGCACATCGTCAGGAAGGTCGAGAGGCCGCCGAGCGACTCGATCCGCACCGACGATCCGCGCTCGCGGATGCGGAAGTGGCGCTCCAGCGCGGACCCTCGGGGCGAGGGGGCGGTGGCGTCGGTCATGGCGTGCGGACGCTAAAGGGGCGGTCGGATGCGCAACCCTTCCCGTGTGCCCGTCCGGCTGCCGCTGCGCACCGAGCATCTGGAGATCCGCGCGTTCGTCCCCGAGGACCGCGCGGCGATGGCCGCGATCTACGCCGACGACGAGGTCATGCGCTTCATCGACACGCACGGCGAGGACCCGTCCACGTGGGTGGACGCCTACGTCGCCCACCAGGCCCGCAACGGCTGGGGCGTGTGGGCGGTGCAGGAGCGCGCGACCGGCGAGCTGATCGGCGAGGCCGGACTGGCCCCGCTCGACGGCCACGGCCCGGACCTCGAGCTCGGCTACCTGCTGCGCCGCGACCGCTGGGGCCGCGGCCTGGCGACCGAGGCGGCGCGCGCGTGCCTGGCCGCCGCGTTCGAGCAGCTCGGCGCGCACGAGGTCGTCGCGATCGTCGACGAGGGCAACGACGCGTCGCTGGCCGTGGCGCGCAAGGTCGGGTTCGTCGAGACCGGCCGCCGGCGCCGCGCCGCCCGCCACCAGCACGTGCTGCGCGCGCGCCGCGTCAGTGCGTGAACGGCAGCTCGCTGAAGCTCGCCCGCCGGGGCTCCACCACGAAGACCTGGTGGCCCTCGCGCACCGGGAACGGCTCGCCCACGTAGCGCTCGCTCATCGCGTCGACGAGCGCGCCCGCGCGCTCGCCGGTGACGACCTCGACGACCTCGCCGCGCACGCGCGCGGTCCGGTACGGGTTCTCGAGGTCGACGACCGAGAGCGCGACGCGCGGGTCGCGCCGCACGTTGCGCGCCTTCTGGGAGCGCTCGTTGGCCGTGAAGAAGAGGATGTGCTCGCCGTCGACGGCGCTCCACACCGACACCGCGTGGGGCGACCCGTCCGGCATCAGGGTCGCCAGCGTCTGGAAGTTGCGTCCCTCGCCGAAGAGCTCGCGTACACCGGGGTCCATGGGTGAATGCTACGCCCCACCGGACGGTTGCCCCCGGGCACCGGCCGGGCGTAGGCTCGCACCACCGATGCGCGCGGTGGGGGAGCCGGACGTGCGCACGGCGGTGTCGGTCGTGCGCGAGCTCGAGACGGCCGCCTCGACGGCCGCGGCGGTCGCCCTCGCGCTCGACCGCGTCCGGGCGCTCGTGGGCGCCGACCTCGCGACGTGGTCGACGACCGGCGAGGCGGCCCCGGACGCGCGCGACGCCCACCGGATCCGCCTCCGCGTCCCGGTGCCCAACGACCCGTCGGCTGCGATCGTGCTGCGGCGCGAGCGCCCGCCCTTCGACGAGGGCGAGCGCGCGCTGCTCGAGCTGCTGCGCCCGTCGCTGGCGGACGCGATCCGCAGCGTCGCGGGACGCGAGCTGCTCGCCGCGGTGCGCCTGACCCGCCGCGAGCGCGAGGTGCTGTCGCGTGTCGCCGCCGGCGACGCCAACGCCGCGATCGCCCGCCGGCTGGGGATGCGCCCGCGCACGGTCGACAAGCACCTCGAGCACGTCTACGCCAAGCTCGGCGTCGCCTCGCGCACCGCGGCCGCCGCGCGCCTACGCGAAATCACGCATTGACGGCGCCTGCGGCGATGCGGTGGGGTCGGCACAGTCCGGCCACACGACGGAAGGAGCGGTCATGGCCACCACGATCGACGAGGCGCGGGTCGAGCGCTTCATGGGACAGATCGTCGTCGACCTCGGCGCGGCGATCACGGCGCCGCTGGTGATGCTCGGCGACCAGCTCGGGCTGTACCGGGCGATGGCGCATGCCGGACCGCTGACGAGCGCCGAGATCGCCGAGCGCGCGCAGGTGCGCGAGCGCTACGTGCGCGAGTGGCTGGCCAACCAGGCGGCCAGCGGCTACGTCGAGCACGACCCGGAGACCGACCGCTACACGCTGCCCGACGAGCACGCGCTCGCGCTCGCCGACGAGGACAGCCCGCTGTACGTGCTGGGCGCCTACGGGATCCTCGCCTCGGTGTGGGCCGACGAGCCGCGGATCGCGGAGCGCTTCCGCCGCGGCGAGGGCTTCGGCTGGCACGAGCACGACGCGCGCCTGTTCGCCGGCACCGAGCGCTTCTTCCGCCCCGGCTACCGCGCCCACCTCGTCGCCGACTGGATCCCGGCCTTCGACGGCCTGGAGCAGCGGCTGCGCGAGGGCGCGACCGTGGTCGACGTCGGCTGCGGCCACGGCGCCTCGACGATCATCATGGCCCAGGCGTTCCCGCGGTCGCGGTTCCTGGGCGTCGACTACCACGAGGGCTCGATCGCCCGGGCCCGCGAGCTGGCGCGAGAGGCCGGCCTGGAGGACCGGGTGCGCTTCGAGGTCGCCGCCGCCGACGCCTTCCCGGGCAACGGCTACGACCTCGTCTGCCACTTCGACTGCCTGCACGACATGGGCGACCCGGTCGGCGCGGCCCGCCACGCGCGCGAGGCGCTGAAGCCCGACGGCTGGTGGATGCTGGTCGAGCCGTACGCCGGCGACTCGCTCGAGGACAACCTGAACCCGGTCGGGCGGCTGTTCTACGCGGCCTCGACGGTGATCTGCACGCCGTCGTCGCTGGCCCAGGACGTGGCGCGGGGCCTGGGCGCGCAGGCGGGCGAGGCGCGCCTGGCCGCCGTCGCGCAGGAGGCGGGCTTCAGCCGCTTCCGCCGGGCGACCGAGACGCCGTTCAACCTCGTGCTGGAGGGGCGCCCCTGACCGGGCGCCCGCTCACTCCTGGCCGCGCGCCCGCCGCATCGCGGCGAGCAGCAGCTTGCTGTGCATCGCGCCGATCAGCTCGCGCAGCGGCTCGGCGCCGGAGGCGATGATCTCGGCGACGCGCTCCACCTCCACCTCGCCCGCCAGGCGTTCCAGGAGCGTGCGGACCTCCTCCTCGACGAGCGGCTCGAGCGCCTTCTTGTAGCGCAACGTGTCGTACACGGTGAAGCCGAGCGCCTCGTCGTAGCCGCCGGCGCGGAAGCGCGAGATCGCCTCGATGATCGCGACGTCGTCG
>DATMSA010000101.1:0-3259 GCA_035565675.1 Capillimicrobium sp.
GACCGCTCGATCCACCGCACGCTCGCCGGCGGGCTCGCCGCGCTGGCCGCCGCGCTCGCCCTGTTCGGGGCCGCCGCCGGATCCCGCCCGGCCGCGGTGGCCGCGATGCTGGGCCTCGGGGCGCTCGGGTTCCTGCCGGCCGCCGCCTACCAGATGCGGATCATGCAGCGGGCCGGCCGCGCGCCGACGCTCGCCTCCGGCGCGAACATCGCCGCGTTCAACGTCGGCAACGCGCTCGGCGCCTGGCTGGGCGGCCTGACGATCGACGCCGACCTCGGCTACACCGGCCCGATCTTCGCGGGCGCGGCGATGACCGTCGTGGCGCTCGGCATCGTGCTCGTGGCCGACCGGCGCGCCGCGGCCCGCGCGAGCGCCAGCGCCACGGCCCCGGTCACGCCGTCGGGGTGACCAGCGCACCCGGGCGCGCCCGGGTGCGCGGGGCTGCGGGCCCCGCCTGCCACCATCGGCCCATGCTGGCAGCCCGCTATCCGACGACCGGCCCGCAGGCCGGCGTCCTCGAGATCGCCGAGATCGACGCGCCCACGCCGGGGCCGGGCGAGGTGCTCGTGCGCGTCGCCGTCTCGGGCGTCAACCCGACCGACGTCAAGACCCGCCAGCGGCTCGACGGCACCGCGCCCTGGCCGGACATCACGCCGAACCAGGACGGCGCCGGGATCGTCGAGGCCGTGGGCGACGGCGTGCCCGAGAGCCGCGTCGGCCAGCGGGTGTGGCTCTACCACGCGCAGTGGCAGCGACAGCGGGGCACCGCGGCCCAGCTCATCGCACTGCCCGCCGTGCAGGCGGTGGCGCTGCCCGACGGGGTCGACCTCGCGCTGGGCGCCTGCCTCGGCATCCCGTACATCACGGCCTTCCACGCGCTGCACGCCGACGGGCCGATCGCCGGCGCGCCCGTGCTGATCCACGGGGGCGCCGGCTCCGTCGGCCATGCGGCGATCGAGCTGGCCAAGGCGGCCGGCGCGCGCGTGGCGGCCACGGTCTCCAGCGACGCGAAGGCGCAGGTGGCCCGCGCCGCCGGCGCCGACCTGGTGATCGACTACCGCGCCGAGGACGTGGCGGCGCGCGTCCGCGAGTGGGCGCCCGACGGCGTCGTGCGCATCGTCGACGTCGACCTCGTCCACAACCTCGCCATCGACGCCGCCGTGATCGCCTCCCACGGCACGATCGTCGGCTACGTCGAGACGCCGGGCGCCGAGCTGCCGGCCGGGGCGCTCATGGCGCGCAACGCGCGCGTGCGGATGATGCTCGTCTACACGACCACGCCGGAGGAGCAGGCGGCCGCGACCGCCGGGATCACCGCCGCCCTGGGGGCGGGCGCCATCCGCCCGATGGAGCTGCACCGCTTCCCGCTGGAGCGCATCGCCGACGCGCACGACGCGGTCGCCGCCGGCCTCACCGGCCGCGCCCTCGTCGACCTCCCGTGAGCGGTCAGGTGGTGGGCGTGACCTTGCTGAGCCCCGGCGGCTGATCGGGATCGACGCCGCGGGCGCGCGCGGTCGCCAGCGCGAGCTGCTGCAGGCGCACCGCGTGGACGAGCGGACGCAGGTGCTCGGGCAGGTCGCCGGGCACCCCGATGGTGGCGCGGCCGCCGGGCAGCTCGTCGCCGACGACCCACACGTCGACGCCGCGCTCGCGCAGCGTCGCGACGTCCTCGGCCGCGTCCTCGGTGACCGGGCCGCGCGCGTGGTGCACGACGACCGGGCGCCCGGGCGCGGCGAGCGCGACCGGGCCGTGGCGGACGTCAACGGTCGACCACGCGAGATGCGCGGTCGCGGTCGTCTCGATCAGCTTCAGCGCGGTCTCGCCGGCGATCGGCAGCAGCACGCCGCGCCCGAGGTGGATGGCGATGTCGGCGTGGGCGAGCACCTCGGCCAGCTCGCCCACGACGGGCGGCGGCGGGGCGAGCGCCTCCTCGAGCGCCGCCACGACCGCGGGCCCGTCGACCTGGAAGCGGCCGGTGTCGTCGAGCGCGGCGGTCAGCAGCGCGAACGCCAGCAGCGTCGCCGTCAGCGTCTTCGTGGCCGGCACCGCCCGCTCGGGCCCGGCGAGCAGCGGGATCGTCACGTCGGCGACCTGGGCGAGCGGGCTGTCGGGGTCGTTGGTGATCGCGACGCCGACCGCGCCGCCGGCCCGCCCGCGCTCGAGCAGCGTGACGATCTCCGGCGTGCGGCCCGACTGGCTGACGCCGATCGCGAGCACGCCGTCCAGGCGCGGACGCGCGTCGTAGCGGGTCACGAGGCTCGGCGCGGTCGACCACACCGGCACCGACAGCGCCGGCTCCAGGAGGTAGCGGCCGTAGTTGGCGGCGTGGTCGGAGGAGCCGCGCGCGGTCGTCGCGACGCCGACCAGCCGCTGGGGGAGGGCCGAGCGCAGCGCCGGCGCCCACGCGCCGACGCTCGCGATCAGGTCGGCCGCGACGCGCGCGGTCTCCCCGATCTCGGCCTCCATCGCGGCCCCGAGCGGCGCCGTCATCCCTGCATGGCGGCCTGGAAGGCGGGCAGGTGGCGCTGGCTGGCCTCGAGCATCCGCTCGCGGTAGATCCCGTACACCTCGTCGGTGTCGTGCAGGGTCACGCCCGGCACCGTCGGCGACGCGAACGTCGGCAGCTCGATCCCGCGCCGCGCGAGGCCGGCGGCGGTGCGGGCGATCAGCTCGTGGGTGAGGGCCATCGCCATCACGGTCGAGCTTCCCGCGACCGGCCGCGACCAACCGTCCACCGGCACGATCGCGTCCTCGACCGGTGCGCGCGTGTCGATGACGACGTCGGCGACGTCGGGCAGCCGCTGCCCGGACGAGTGCGACGCGGGGCGGTCGAGCATCGCCTTGCAGGTCACGGCGACGACGAACACGCCCCGCTCCTTGGCGTACTGGGCGGTCTCGATGCCCGCGGCGTTGCGGCCGCTGTGGCTGTAGACGATCAGCGAGTCGCCCGCGTTGATGGGCTGATGGGCGAGGAACTTGTCGATGTAGCCCTCGGTGCGCTCGAGCCACAGGAGCTCGCGCACCCCGCCGGGCCCGAGCACGTTGTGCCACATGACGCGCGGGTCGGTGAGCGGGTTGAGGCCGACGAAGCTGCCGTAGCGAGGGAACGCCTCCTGGCAGGGGAGCACCGAGTGACCCGATCCGAACAGGTGGACGAGCCCGCCGTCGGCGATCGACGACGCGAACCGGTCGGCCGCCTCGGCGAGCGCCTCGGCGTTGGCCCGTCCGGCGTCCTCCAGCAGGCCGATCAGCCGGGACA
>DATMSA010000102.1:0-47508 GCA_035565675.1 Capillimicrobium sp.
CCTGCTCCTCGCGCAGGACCTTGTTGACCGTCGCGCGCGAGGTGCCCGCGAGGCTGGCCAGCTCCTCCTGCGTGAGCGGCACGACCGTCCCGCGCTCGACCGGCCCGTAGGCCGCGACGGCGTCCAGGAGCCGCCGCCGCACCCGCGTGTCGGCCGGGAGGTAGAGCGCCTCCACGAGCTGCTCGGACAGGCGCCGCACCTGGAAGGCGAGCAGGCTGATCAGCAGCCGGTCGATCTGCGGCGCGCGGTCGCGCATGGCCGTGAACTCGATCTCGTGGATCGACAGCGTCTCGGCGTCCTCGAGCGCGGCGACCGTCGCGCTGCGCGGCGCGCCCGGCGTCAGCAGCGCCAGCTCGCCGAACGCCTCGCCCTGGCCGAGCACGTTGATCGTGGCGACGTCCCCGAACTCCGTCGTGACCCGCACCGCGAAGCGACCGCGGCGCACGAGGTGCAGCGTGTCGGCCGGATCGCCCGCGTGGAAGACCACCTCGCCGGCCGCGAAGCGCCGCCTCCGCGCGCGCGCCAGCAGCTCGTCGACCTCCGCCGGCGCCGCATCGCGCAGGAGCGCGAACTCGTCCCTTGCCACCGCCATGCACCTACGCTACCGGGCGCGCACGCGGTCGTCATCGGAGCACGACCGGGGACGTTGGCGGACGCTCGGCCGCCCACCGTGCACGTCGACTCCGTCGCATCGTGCGCGTCGACTCAGTCGACGACCTCCTTGAACCGAGGTCGTCGTGTCCGATGGCGGGCGAAACCGACGCCAAGCGCCGACGCACAGGCGATCAGCGGTCGCTACCTCGCTCCGCGCACGTTAGGGTGCGCGACACGCGGCCGCCGCTGGGCTGCAAGTTTGCAGCCCAGCGGCGTGCCGTATCGGATCGGTGGGCTCGGCGCTGACTCGTTTGGCCGCGACCGGCGTCGAGGCCACCTCCGATCCTCACCCGCGCGGCGGGAACGGGTCACGGCCGTAGCTGCGGCGCTCACCGATCGTGCCATCACGACGATGGCTTATGTGCTCGGTCCGGCGCTCCTGCGCCGTCTGGCGTCCGCGCGCCTCGGCGTCGGCCTTCGTCGGCGCCACGCCGAAGACGCGCTTCGCGCCCTCCGTGCGATTCGCCCACTGGCCCTGGTACGGCACCGTGTGAACCGGCTTCCTCTTGCTCGACATGCTCTCACCTCCTTCCTGTCACTCGACGACGAATGCGATGAAGCTCGCGTCGCGCCTGGTTCAACAGCGCATAGGCCTCGTCCTGGGCGGCGACAGGCAGCGTCCCGACGATCTGCTCAAACAGGCCGACGAGACGCATCGGTGCGCGGCCGACGCGCGACCGGCGCACACGCACGCGCTCGCGCCACTCGGGAAACACGACGAGCGTCTGGGCCCTGGGATCGGCCGCCGGCGCTAGCAGTCCGCCGAATTGGTCCGAACCCTCGCGAGCAAGGTCTGCGATCTGTTGGCAGATTGCGTAGTTGTTGGCGACGAGCTGCCGTCGCTGCACTCCCAACCGCGCGAGGACTGAGCTGTCAGTCAGGTCGAGCACTGGGAGGTTGGTGACCTGTAGCTCCGCTACGCGGCGCTTGACCTCGAACGGCGACACGCCCGAGTAGACGTGGCGGAAGAGCTCGCCCCACGCCGCCTCGCGCGTCGACGACGCGTAGACGCAAGGCTGCTCATCTTTGCGGTGATAGCGCCCGCTTCCGAGCGCGACGGGCGGAGTCTCTAGCGCCCCGTACCGCGGTCCGCACTGCCGCCAGAAGGTCCCCGACACGGCTCGCACGGGCAGGCTCCCGGGCTCGACACCGGCGATCGAGGACGCGCGGAGCGCCGGCGCCGGGCGGTTCGCCCGGCGCTGCTCTGCTCCCGCGTGTGTGTCATCCTCTTCGCGATGCACTGCCGGACATTCTACCGGCCATCGTGACAGGGGTCACGAACTGCTTGCTCCTGCCGTCAGAGCCGGTTAACTACCCTTGACAACGGGCAACCCGTCCATAGATCCTCCTGGAGAGACTCAACTTATTCGGCGATTCGCCGAAGACATTGAACAGGACATTACCTAGGACATATAGAACTACAGCACCAACGAAGGTTCCTGCCGGAGCCCGGGGAGGGGAGCCGGCGAACCCGCCGGCCCATGCGGGCACGGCCACAACACGAGAGGAGCATCACCCCCATGACTGTCACGGACGCGACCGAAAGCGTCCGTTATCTGCGCCGCCACGCCGGTCTCACCGAGACCGACCTCGCGGACGGAACGGGCGCCAGCCCCCGCACTGTGCGCCGCTGGGCACACGCACGGACGACGCCCCAGGCGCGGTACCAGCCGCGCATCGATGATCTGCGCGCCATCGTGGAGATCCTCGAGGACACCCTCACTGCCAAGGGCATCCAGCAGTGGCTTCGGTCCCGCAACCGATACCTCGGCGGACAGCGGCCAATCGACGCCCTACGCGCTGGGCACTTCGACAAGGTCCAAGAGGCCGCCAACGCCTTCAGCGACGGCACCTACCTCTGACACGAACGACGGATTCGAACCTGGGCCGCTTCTTCACAGAAGCGGCCCAGTTGCGTTGCGAACAGTCTGTGGGTCGGTCAGGCAGCCATCGATCATGCGCGCCGCCACAGTCACTGGGGCGCGCCGTACTCGACGATGCGTTCTAACTCGACGATGCGTTCTAAGCCGCCGCGTCGGCAGGCAACGCCGCGCCATGCGTGGCACATGGCATCCACCTGTCCGATGCCAGGTGCCATACGTCGAGCGGAGCGGACGCGCTACCCGCCCACGCCGTCGCGGCCCGCGCCGGGCACGTCGACGCGCAGGGCCTCGATGCGGCCCTCGGTCCGGGCGCGGCGGTTCGCCGGCTCGTGGTCGGGCGCGGTCGCGACGAACAGCGTGCGGCGGTCCTCGCCGCCCAGCATGCACGCGTACGCGTTCTGCGAGACCGGGATGCGCTCGGCGCTCCCGTCGGCGTCGACGCGCACGACCTCGCGCGTGAAGACCGAGGCGAACCAGATCCCGTCCTCGGCGTCGACGCACATCCCGTCGGGGGTGAGGTCCTCGTCGAGCGGGATCGTGCCGGTCGGCGTCAGCGACCCGTCGCCGGCGACCGCGAACGTCGCCAGCCGGTGCGCGAACGTCTCGGCGACGACCAGCGAGCCGTCGGACCTGCGCACCATGCCGTTGGGGAACACGAGGTCGCCCGGCTGGGTGGAGACCGACCCGTCGGCGTCGACGAGGATGATCCGCGTCGCGCGCGGCTCCTCGGAGAACAGGTCGTAGCCGAAGTTGCCCACGTACGCGCGGCCGTGGCCGTCGACGAGCATGTCGTTCGTCCAGCCGGGCGCGACCTCCGACAGGTCGGCGTACGGCGTGTTGCCGGACTCGCCCGCCGCGAAGATCCGCCGGTCCTCGCTGGCGATCGCCAGCAGCCGGCCGTCGGGCAGCCAGCCGATCCCGCCCGGGTGGAACACGCGCGCGACGATCCGCCGCTCGCCGGTCTCCGGGTCGAGGCGCTGCACGCTGTCGCCGTACATGTCGGAGAACCACAGCGCCCCGTCGCGCCAGCGCAGGCACTCCGCGAAGTGCAGTCCGTCGACGACGACGTCCGAAGCAAGGGTCATGGGTCGGGCCTCCTACGACTCGGGGTGGGCAACGGGAGCGGATCGGTGCGACGCGCGGCGGGCGCGCGCTCGGGCGACGACCGAGCGCAGGTCGGGCGCGTCCACGACGACGACGATCAGCAGCAGGGCGCCGAAGACGATCTGGATGCTCGACGTCGGCAGCTTCGTGATCGCGAAGACCTGCTGCAGCAGGGCGACCGCCAGCGCGCCGAGCAGCAGGCCCCAGATCGTGCCGCGCCCGCCGCGCAGCGACACGCCGCCGAGCACCGCCGCCGCCGCGGCCAGCACGAGCGGCTCCAGCCCGGGGTTGAGCTGGGCGCTCGCGTTCGAGTAGGCCAGCAGCGCGCCGGCGCACCCGCACAGGCCGCCCGACACCGCGAACAGCACCGCCAGGTGGCGGCGCACCGGGACGCCGACGACGCGGGCCGCGCGCCGGTCGCCGCCGAGCGCCTTCAGCTCGGGCCCCAGGCGCGTGCGCGTGAACAGCACGAACGCGACCGCGAACGCGCCCAGCGCCACCAGGCTGCGCGGCGAGAACCACGACAGGATCGTCTGGTCGACCCAGATCGCGACGTCGGCGTTCGCGTACGTGAGCGTCTGGTTGCCGGCGACGACGTTCGTGAGGCCCAGCAGCGCGATGTACGTGCCCAGCGTGATCGCCATCGAGCCGATCCCGGTGCGGGCGATGACCGTCCCCTGGATCGCGCCCAGCGCCACGCACGCGCCGACCGCCGCCGCCACGCCGAGCAGGCCGTGGTCGGCGCCCGCCTTGATCGCGAGCACGCCGCCGAACGCCTGCATGCCCAGCACCGACAGGTCGAACTCGCCGGCGACGATCGTCAGCCCGAGCGCCAGGGCGATCAGCCCCACCGACGCGAACCCCTGCAGCGTGTTGTACGCGTCGAACGAGACGAGCGAGTGCCCGTCGTAGACCGGCGTCAGCAGGTAGGCGACGAGCACCAGCCCGAAGGCGACGACGGGCACGACCGTGTCGGCGCCGAGGCGGCGGACCCTCATGTGCCGGCCTCCCGTCCGCGGCCGGCGAGATGCAGCGCCAGCACGACGCCGACGACGAGCACGCCCTTCAGCAGCGTCTGCTCGCCGGTCTCGAAGCCGCGCAGCAGCAGGACGTCGGAGATCGTGGCGATCGCGATCGCGCCGGCCAGCGTGCGCAGCGGCGAGCCGCGCCCGCCCGAGATCAGCGTCCCGCCGACCAGCACCGCCGCGATCACGTCGAACGTCAGCGTCCCCTCGAGCTGGGCCGACGCGCCGCGGTTGAACGCGCCCAGGAAGGCGCCGCCGATCGCGAACGCGGCGCCGGCGATCGCGAACGCGAGCGCGGTCGTGCGGGTGATGCGGATGCCGGCGGCGCGGGCGGCGTCGCGGTTCTCGCCCACGAGCAGGACGTGGCGGCCGAAGACCGTGCGCCGCAGGAGCACCTGCAGCACGACCGCCAGGACGATCATCACGTAGACGCCGACCGGGACCCCGAGCGGCGTCGCGTTCAGCGTCGTGTACCCGTCGCCGGCCGGCTGCACGATCACGCCGTCGCTGAGCTTCGACGTCACGCCGCTCAGCAGGAAGCCGGCGCCGATCGTGAGGATCACCGGGTTGGCGCCCCAGCCGCCGATGATCGCGCCCTGCAGCGCGGTGACCGCCGCGCCCGCCGCGATCGCCAGCGCGAGCGCCGGGACCAGCCCGAGATGGAGCTGGTCGAGGAACACCATCGCGCCCATCACCGCGGTGGCGCCCACCGCGAGCGACACGAGCGAGCCGACGAGCGTCACGAACGTGAGCCCGAGCGCCATGATCCCGACGATCGACGCCGAGGTGAGGATCGCCTTGACGTTGTCGACCGTGAAGAAGCGGTCCGTCGTCAGCGCGAACACGGCGAGCACGAGCACGCCCAGCGCCGTCAGGGCGGGCAGCAGGCCCGGCACCGCCGCCCGGCCCCGCATCGCCTCCACGCGCGCGACCGCCGTCCTCATGCGGCCGCCTCGCTGCGGTGCGTCAGGTCGGACAGCAGGTCCTCGCGGGTGGCGCCGTCCGCGTAGGTGGCGATCACCCGCCCGGCCCGCATCGTGATGATCGTCTCGGCGAGCTCGAGCAGCTCGTCGAGCTCGCTGGAGGCGAACAGGATCGCCTGCCCCTGGTGGGCCGCCTCGCGCAGCAGGTCGTGGATCGCCGCGCGCCCGCCGACGTCGACGCCGCGCGTCGGCTCGTCCACGAGCAGGACCGAGACGCCGGAGTCGAGGAGATGGCGGCCCAGCAGCGTCTTCTGCTGGTTGCCGCCCGACAGCACGCCCACCGGCTCGGGCAGCCGCGCGACCGACACGCCCGCCGCCTCGGCCAGCTCGCGGGCGCGCCGCCGCTCGTCGCGCGCGCCCAGCCGGCCGCCGCGGGCGATCCGCTCGAGCTGCGCGACGGTCAGGTTCTCGGCGATGCTGCGCGTCAGGAACAGGCCCTCGGCCTTGCGGTCGCCGGAGACGAACCCGACGCCGCGGCGCGCGATCGCGGCCGGGTTGCCCAGCGGCAGGTCGCGCCCGTCCAGCCGCGCGCGGCCGGTGGCGGCCGGCACGAGCCCGGCGAGGGCGCGCAGGGCGTCGGAGGCGCCGGCGCCGACCTGGCCGGCGAGCCCGTAGATGCGCCCGCCCCGGAACTCGCCGGTGAGGCCGTCGAGACGGCCCGGGATCGAGAGGCCCTCGACGCCGAGCGTGGTGGCGTGGTCGCGCGCCGAGCGCGGCCGCTGGGAGGCCGGGTGCAGCGACTCGCCGAGGATCGCCTCCACCAGCCGGCCGGCGTCGACGTCGGCGACGTCGGCCTCCAGCACGGCGACGCCGTCGCGCATGACCGTGACCCGGTCGCACAGCTCGATCACCTCGCCGAGCCGGTGCGACACGAAGATGACCGCGCACCCGCGGGCGGCGACGCCCCGCACGGCGACGAAGACCTGCTCGATCTCGACGTCGCTGAGCGTCGCCGTCGGCTCGTCGAGGATGAGGATGCGCGCGTCGCGGCCGAGCGCCCGCGCGATCTCGACGAGCTGGCGCTGGCCGATGCCGAGGTCGGCGACCCGGCGGTCGGGGTCGAGGTCGGCCATGCCCACCTGGGCGAGCAGCTCGCGGGCGACGGCGCGCTCGCGCCCCGGCCGGCGCACGAAGCCGCCGGACACGTCGCCGAGCGCGATGTTCTCGGCGATCGTCAGCGCCGGGACGAGGCTCAGCTCCTGGTCGACGCAGGCGATGCCGGCGTGCTGGGCGTCGCGCGGGCCGTGGAGGTCCAGGACCCGGCCGTCGACGCGGATCTCGCCCTCGTCGGGCGCGACGATCCCGGCCAGCATCTTGATGAGCGTGCTCTTGCCGGCGCCGTTGTGGCCGCACAGCCCGCGGATCTCGCCGGCGCCGATCTCCATCGACACGCCGCGCACGGCCTGGACCGCGCCGAAGCGGTGCGACAGCCCCGACAGCGACAGTCTCGGAGCGCTCAGGACGCCACCTCCTTCGCCGGAGTCTGGATCGCGCGCTTGAGGATCTTGCCGGTCGGCCCCTTGGGCAGCTCGTCCAGGCGCCACAGCCGCCGCGGGTACTTGTAGGGCGCCACGCGGGCGCGGACCCACTCGCGCAGCTCGGCCAGGTCGGTGGTGGCGCCGTCGCGCAGGACCACCGCGGCGCCGACCTCCTCGCCCAGGCGCGCGTCGGGCACGCCGACGACGGCGGCCTCCACGACGTCGGGGTGGCGGTGCAGCACCTCCTCGACCTCGCGCGGGTACACGTTCAGGCCGCCGCGGATGATCAGGTCCTTCAGCCGCCCGACGACGTAGACGAACCCGTCCTCGTCGATGCGGCCGAGGTCGCCGGTGAGGAACCAGCCGTCGGCGGTGATCGCCTCGGCGGTCGCATCCGGCCGGCGCCAGTAGCCCTTCATCACGTTGTGGCCGCGGATCGCGATCTGGCCGGTCTCGTCGGGGGGCACGACCTGGCCGTGCTCGTCGAGGATGCGCACCTCGACGCCGTCGATCGGCCGGCCGACGGACCCGACCCGGCGGGCGCCCGGCCCGTTGAGCGTCGCCGCCGGCGACGTCTCCGACAGCCCGTAGCTCTCGAGCACCACCGCGCCGGTGGCCTGCTCGAAGTCGTCCATCTGCTCGCGCGGCAGCGGCGCGCCGCCCGACACGCAGATGCGCACCGACGCGAACGCGGCGGGCTCCCGCGCGACGGCCGCGATCCCGGCGAGCATCGTGGGGACGCCCATGAGGATCGTCACGCGCTCGCGCTCGACGAGCTCGGCGGCGGCCTGCGCCTCGAAGCGGGTCAGCAGCGCCAGCCGCGCGCCCATCGCGACGGCGGCGTTGAGCGTGAGCGTCTGCCCGAACGAGTGGTACAGCGGCAGCACGCCGAGGAACACGTCGGACGCGACGATCGCATAGGTGCGGATCACCTCGCGCGTGTTGAGCCCGAGGTTGCGGTGCGTGAGCTCGGCGCCCTTGGGCCGCCCGGTGGTCCCGGACGTGTAGAGGATCACCGCGGTCTGGTCGGGGTCGACGTCGGCGACGCCGGCCCCCGCCGCCGGGTCGAGGCCGTCGTACAGCCCGGCGCCGTGGCGGTCCTCGACCGCGATCACGTCGGCGCCGGCGGGCGCCTCGGCCTCGTGCCAGGCCACGACCAGCCGGGCCTGCGAGTCCGACACGGCCTGGCCGCTCTCGTGCCCGCGCAGCAGCGGGTTCATCGGCACGACGGTCGCGCCCAGCCGCAGCACGCCGAAGTACAGGTCGACGAACGCGGGCACGTTGGGGAGCTGCAGCGCCACCCGGTCGCCCGGCGCCACGCCGCGCGCCGCCAGCATCGCCGCCGCCTGCGCGCTGCGGCGGTCGAGGTCGGCGAACGTGCTGGCCGCGCCGCCGTGGGTCAGGGCGACGCGCCCCGGCCACGCGGCGGCGGCGGCCGCCAGGGTGCGGGCGAGGTTGCCGCCGCCCAGGCCGGGCGGCGGCTCCTCCGTGTGCTCGCGGGTCGTCATGGCCTCGGCGCTAGGCCTGCGTGCACTGCTCGCGGTACTGCTCGATCGTGTCCTTGGTGACGCGTGCCTCCTCGACCGTCACGGTCTTGGGCACGTCCTCGCCGGCGAGCATCTTCGTCGCGTAGGCGGAGACCTCGTTGGCGAGCGTGCCGGGATCCTCGGTGGCGGTCCCGTACAGCTCGCCCTTGTCGATGGCCTCGATGCCGACCTTGAAGCAGTTGCCGCCGGTGATGATCAGCCCGTCGTTCTCCAGGCCGACCGGGATGCCCGCCTGCTTGGCCGCGGTGACGATCGGGACCGCCATGTAGTCGGCCATGCCGTAGGCGGCGTCGATGCCGTCCTTGCCGAGCTTGGCGAACATCTGCGTGGCGATCTGGCCGGACTTCACCGGGTCCCAGTTGCCGTCCTCCTGGAAGACGATCTCGTAGCCCGGGTTCTCGGCGAGGACGCGGTTGAAGCCCTCCATCCGCTCCTGGGTGAGGAGCATCGCCTCGGTGCCGGTGATGACGCCGATCTTCCCGGTCTCCTTGCCCTGCTTCTGCAGGCCCTCGACGATGTTCTGCGCGGCGAACTCGCCCAGCGCGACGTTGTCGGACAGGACCTGGTTGATGTCGTCGGCGACCGAGGGGTCGGCCTTGCCGTCGGCGTTGAGGACCGGGATGCCCTGCGCGCGGGCCTTGGCGATGGCGGGCGCGACGGCCTTGCTGTCGAGCGCCTCGAGGATGATCAGGTCCGGCTTCTCGGCGGCGGCCTGGTTGATGAGCTGCGGCTGGCCCGCCGGATCGGTGGCGCCCGTCACCGTGACCTCGGCGCCCTCGGCCTCGAGGTTGGCCTTGACGGTCCGGTTGAAGACCGCCGCCCACGGGTTGGCGTCGGTGAGGCTGACGACCGCGATCCGCTTGCCCTCGATCGAGGTCGACGCCTCGGTGGCGGCGCCCTCGCTGGTCGCCGCCGCGGTGGCGGCGCCCGTCGACGCGTCGTCGTCGTCCGACGAGCCGCACGCGGCGACTCCCGAGGCGGCGATCGCGATCGCTCCGACGACGGCCAGCCGCCGCAGCGTGCGGCGGCGCGGACCGTCCTCCGGGGACGGCCGGCTGGTACCCGACATGGCTCTCCTCCTTTGGGACCCCGCGGCCGCCCAGCGGCCGCGTCTCCTCACTCGAAGGGAAGCCTCGCGTGCAGCGTTTCGGCTGTCATCGGCGGGCGGATACGAACTTCGGCGCCCAGGAGTTGTAGGGTTCGCACAATCCGAGACCGCAGCGCCCCACCGCAGAGCGTCCCCGGGCCGCAGATCGCCCACGCCGCGCACCGGCTGGCCGGCCGCCTCGACGACGTGGCCGTGGCGATGGTCGCGCGGATCCTCGACGAGGTCCCGATCTACCGGCGGCTGCCGCCCGACGGGCTGGCCAACGTCGAGCGCCTCGCCGCGCGCAACTGCCGCACGCTCACCGAGGCGCTGCGCACCGGCGCCCGCCTGGACCGCGACGACCTGCGCTACGTGGCCGAGCACGCGCGCGAGCGCGTCCGCCGCGGCGTCAGCCTGGAGGCGATGCTCCACGCCTACCGGGTCGGGCTCACCGCCTTCTGGGAGGAGGTCATGTCCGAGGCGATCGCGCTGGGCTTCTCGCGCGACGCCGCGCTCGCGCTGGCACGCCGCACCTCGGAGCTCTCCGACGACCTGACCACGCACGCCGCCGAGACGTACGTGCGCGAGGAGTCGCGCCTGCGCGCGGTCAGCGAGCAGGAGGCGCGCGACCTGCTCGAGCTGCTGCTGCGGGGGGAGGCCGATGCCGACACGCTGAAGTCCAGGCGCGTCGCCCCCGGCCTGGACCTCCACGAGCGCCTGCTCGTCGTCCTCGCCCGGGTGGCGTCCACGACGACGTCGCCGGGCGACGCGCTCGACCTCGCCTCCCAGCCGATCGCCCGCGCGCTGTCCACCGGCCGCGCCTCACCGCTCATCGCCGTCCGCAACGGCGCGGTCGTCGCGATCGCGCCGGCGCTGGACGGGCCCGCGGTCGTCGAGCGCCTGACCGCGCTGCACGACCGGATGCTCGCGCAGGGGACCGAGCTGTTCTTCGGCCTGGGCACGCCGAGCGCCAGCCTCGCCGGCGTCCCCGTCGCGTTCGACCAGGCGGCGCTCGCGGTGTCGCGGGCCTCGGTCGAGCAGCCGGTCGTCGCGCTCTCGGAGCTGCCGGTCGTGCAGAGCCTCATGCTCGGCGCCACCAGCACGATCCGCACGCTGCTGGAGATGCGGGCGCACGAGCTCGACCTGAGCGAGCGCGAGCTGCCGATGGTGCGGGAGACGCTGCGGGCGCTGGCCGAGGCGGACCTGAACCTCACGCACGCGGCCGACGCCCTGCACGTCCACCCCAACACGCTGCGCTACCGGCTGCGGCGCATCCGCGAGCGCACGGGGCTGGACCCGCGCACGTTCGCGGGCCTCATGGACCTCGTGTGCCTGATCGGGCTCGCCGGCTACGCGCCCGAGACGAACACCGGCGCCAGCGTCCGCCCGGCCAGCTCGACCGCCTCGGGGTCGTGGACGTCGGGCATCACGAACGTCAGCCCCTCGATCCCGGCCTCGCGGAAGGCGGCCGCCCGCTCGGCGATCTGATCGGGCGTCCCCGCCGTCACCGCCGCGATCCGCTCCTCGGGCCAGCCGGCCTGGCGCATCACGTCGAGCTTGGCGCGCACGCCGGCCTCGGTCTCGGCGATCGCCAGCGTCCACATGGACGTCTTCGTGATCTCGGCCGGGTCGCGGCCGACGTCGTCGCAGTGGCGCTCGAGCACGCCGAGGAGGTGGCGGGCCCGGTCGGCGTCGCCGAACAGGTTGCAGCCGTCGGCGTACTGGGCGACGAGGCGCAGCGTCTTGCGCTCGCCGCTGCCGCCGACGAGGATCGGGATGTCGCCGCGCAGCGGCTTGGGGTTGTTGAACGCCCCGGCGACGGAGTGGTGCGTGCCCGCGACCGTCGCCTGCTCCTCGGTGAACATCGCGCGGGCGATCCGCAGGTGGTCCTCGAGGCGCTCGAAGCGCTCCTTCAGCGGCGGGAAGTCGTAGCCGTAGGCGACGTGCTCGTCCTCGAACCAGCCGGCGCCGATGCCGTGGAAGGCGCGGCCGCCCGAGATGACGTCGAGCGTCGTCGTGATCTTCGCGTGCTGCGCCGGGTTGCGGTACGTGACGCCGCCGACGAGCAGGCCCAGGTTGATCGTCGACGTGCGCGCCGCCAGCCCGGCGAGGATCGTGTTGCCCTCGAACATCCACCGCTCCGGCGGGCCGACCGGCGGGATCTGGTGGTAGTGGTCCATCACCGTCACCGCGGTGAAGCCGGAGCGCTCCGCCGTCGTGGCGATCTCGACGAGCTTCTCGAAGATCGCGTCCGGCCCGACGCCCGGGTGGTTGAAGTTCGGCAGGTGCAGGTCCAGCTCGATCGGAGCGCGCATGCTCCGAACGCTACCCGCCGCCGAGCAGCCGCTCCCCCGAGAGGACGATGTGCTCGCGCATCCGCGCGGCGGCGGCGTCCTCGTCGCCGCGCTCGATCGCCTCGTAGATGGCCTCGTGCTCGTGCAGCGACACCGGCGGGCGGCCGGGCCGCGTCAGCGACGCCTCCGACGTGCGGTCGATGACGTCGCGCATCTGCTCGTGGAGCTGCGCGAGCATCGGGTTGTGCGACGCCTCGGCCAGCGCGCGGTGGAAGTGGCGGTCGCCGATGATGCCGTCGCCGCCCTCCTCGATCGAGGCCGCCATCGCCGCCAGCGCGTCGGCCATGTGGCGCAGGTCGTCGTCGGTGCGCCGCCGCGCCGCCAGGCGCGCGGCCTGCACCTCGATCCCCTCGCGCACCTCCCAGATCATCGGGTGGTCGACCTCGCTGTTGGCGACCTCGAGCGCGAGCGAGCCGATGACGTCGCCGGGCGGGTTGACGAGGTAGACGCCGTCGCCGTGGCGGATCTCGACGAGTCCCTGGACGCGCAGCACGGTCAGCGCCTGGCGCACCGACGTGCGCGACACGCCCAGCCGCTCGGCCAGCTCGCGCTCGGACATGAGCCGGTCGCCGGGCTTGAGCTCCTCGACGTCGATGAACTCGCGCAGCCGCTCGACGACCTGCTCGTAGAGCGGCGACCGCTGGATCGGCTGGAGGGCGTCGCTGGAGGCCATGGTGGAGGCCGAGACGCTAGTCGAGCGCCTGGCGGATGACCGGGTGCTTGGCCGCGCCCGCCTCGTCGAGGCGGCGCACCGGGGTGGTGTGCGGGGCGGTGCGCGCGACCTCCGGATCCGCGCGGGCCTCCTCGAGGATCGCCTTGACGGCGTCGGCGAACGCGTCGAGCGTCTCGCGCGTCTCGGTCTCGGTCGGCTCGATCAGCAGCGCCTCGTCGACGAGCAGCGGGAAGTAGACGGTCGGCGGGTGGTAGCCGTGGTCGAGCAGCCGCTTGGCCAGGTCGAGCGTCCGGATCCCCAGCTCGCGCTTCATCGGCGCCCCGGACAGCACGAACTCGTGCATGCACAGGCGCCCGAACGCGAGCGGCAGGTGCTCGGCGACGTCGCCCAGGCGCGCCAGCAGGTAGTTGGCGTTGAGGACCGCGGTCTCCGACGCGTCGCGCAGGCCGGCCGCGCCGAGCGAGCGGATGTAGGCGTACGCGCGCACGAAGCAGCCGTAGTTGCCCTGGAACCCGCGCAGCCGGCCGATCGACTTCTCGTAGCCGTGCTCGTCGAGGTCGAACGTGCCGTCGTCGCGCCGCACGATGCGGGGGTTCATCAGGTACGGGGACATGCGGTCGGACACCGCGATCGGCCCCGAGCCGGGCCCGCCGCCGCCATGGGGCTGGGTGAACGACTTGTGCAGGTTGAAGTGCACGATGTCGAAGCCCATGTCGCCCGGGCGGGTGATGCCCATGATCGCGTTCAGGTTCGCGCCGTCGTAGTAGAGGATCGCCCCCGCGTCGTGGACGATCTCGGCGATCTGCGCGATCTCCGAGTCGAACACGCCCAGCGTGTTGGGGTTGGTGAGCATGAGGCAGGCGACGTCGTCGGTCGCCTTCGCGCGCAGGTCGTCGAGGTCGACCCCGCCGTCGCCGCGCGTGGCCACCTTGACGACCTCCAGGCCGGCCATCGTCACCGTCGCCGGGTTGGTGCCGTGCGCGGTGTCGGGCGTGAGGACCTTCGTGCGGGTCTGGCCGCGGTCCTCGTGGTAGGCGCGGGCCAGCAGCACGCCGGCCAGCTCGCCGTGCGACCCGGCGCTCGGCTGCAGCGACACGTGCGGCAGGCCGCTGATCTCGCCCAGCGCGCGCTCCAGGTTCCACATCAGCTCCAGCGCGCCCTGCGCCCGCCGCGGGTGCTGGAAGGGGTGCAGCCGCGCGTGGCCGGGCAGCGCGGCGACCCGCTCGTGCAGGCGCGGGTTGTGCTTCATCGTGCACGAGCCGAGCGGGTAGAAGCCGGAGTCGAGGTCGAAGTTGCGCTTGGACAGGCGCACGTAGTGGCGCACGATCTCGGGCTCGGAGACCTCGGGCAGGCGCGGCCCCTCGGCGCGACGGAACCGGTCGGGCAGCAGCCCGTCGACCTGCGGCACGTCGAGCTCGGGGCAGGCGAACGCGCGCCGGCCGGGCGCGCCCTTCTCGAAGATCGTCAGCGTGTCCGCGCTCATGCCGTCACCGCCTCGCGCACGACCGCGCGCGACAGCACGTCGGCCAGCCGGTCGATGTCCGCGCGCGACCGCTGCTCGGTGATCGCAACCAGCAGCGCGTTCTCCTCGGGCAGCGCCAGCCCCGGGTTGACGCCCTCGGCCGCGCAGCGCTCGACCACCTCCTCGACCGGCGCGGGCAGCGTCACCGCGAACTCGCGGATCACCGGCTGCGTGTGCCAGGGCTCGACGCCGTCGATCGCGCACAGCGCCTCGCGCGCGTAGTGCGTGCGCTGCAGCAGCAGCTCGCCGAGCTCGACGATCCCGCGCCGCCCCAGCCAGGCCAGGTACACGACCCCGCCCAGCGCGTTGAGCGCCTGCGCGGTGCAGATGTTCGACGTCGCCTTCTCGCGGCGGATGTGCTGCTCGCGCGTCTGCAGGGTGAGCACGAAGCCGCGCCGGCCCTCGACGTCGACGGTCTCCCCGGCGATCCGGCCGGGCATCCGGCGCAGGTAGGCCTCGGTCGCCGCGAAGAAGCCGAACGACGGGCCGCCGAAGTCCAGGCGGTTGCCCAGCGGCTGGCCCTCGCCGACGCACACGTCGACGCCGCACTCGCCCGGCGGCACCAGGATGCCCAGCGCGATCGGGTCGTAGGAGGCGACCGCCACCGCGCCGCCCTTGGCCGCGGTGAGCGCGGCGACGTCCTCGACGGCGCCGTAGAAGTTCGGGTTGGCGACGAACACCGCGGCGGTGTCGTCGTCGATGGCCGCCGCCCACGCGTCGGGGTCGGTGACGCCGTCGCGCAGCGGCACCTCGACGACCTCGACGCCGAACCCGTGCGCGTACGTGCGCAGCGTCTCGCGCGCGTGCGGGTGCACGCCCGCGGAGACGACGAACCGGCCCTTGCCCGGGTGCGCGAGCTTGGCCAGGTAGCCGGCGGAGGCGAGCGCGCTGGGGCCCTCGTAGACCGAGGCGTTGGCGACCGGCAGCGCGGTCAGCTCGCTGATCGCGGTCTGGTACTCGAACATCACCTGCAGCCCGCCCTGGGAGACCTCGGGCTGGTAGGGCGTGTACGGCGTCAGGAACTCCGAGCGCGACATCAGCATGTCGATGAGCGCGGGCACGTAGTGGTCGTACATGCCGCCGCCCAGGAACGTGATCTCGTCCTCGGCGCTGACGTTGCGCGCGGCGAGGTCGCGCAGGTGCGCGTAGACGGCCTGCTCGGGCTGCCCGTCGGGCAGGTCCAGCGGCCGGTCGAGGCGCAGGTCGGCGGGAATCGCGGCGAAGAGGTCCTCGACCGAGTCGACGCCGATGGCCGCGAGCATCGCCTCGCGGTCGGCGTCGGTGATGGCGGTGTATCTGCTCACTCCGCGTCCTTCGTGTAGATGGGTCGCTTGACGACGGTCGCCGTGCGCCGCCTCCCGCGCACGTCGATCTCCAGCTCGGTCCCGGGCTCGGCCTGCGCGGCGGGCACGTACCCCATGCCGATGCCGACGCCCCGGCACGGCGACATCGTCCCGCTGGTCACCACGCCGCCGCCGGCGATCGGGTTGCCCTGGCGGGCGATGCCCTCGCGCATGACGAAGCCGACGAACCGCTCGGCCGGGCCCGCCTCGCGAACGGCGCGGCAGGCGCCGGCGCCGATGAAGCCGGTGTCCTCCTTGACCGCCCAGCCCAGGCCGCCGGAGATCGGGTCGCGCGACTCCATCAGGTCGTTGCCGTACAGGTGGAAGCCGGCCTCGAGGCGCAGCGTGTCGCGGGCGGCCAGCCCGGCGGGCACGACGCCGCGCGCCAGCAGCGCGTCCCACAGCGCGACCGCGTCGGCGGGAGCGCAGAGGATCTCGACGCCGTCCTCGCCCGTGTAGCCGGTGCCGCACACGAGCGCGTCGACGCCGAGGACCGTGCCGGGGGCGGCGGTCATCCGCGGCGGCAGGTCCCCGCCGACCAGCTCGCGGGCGGTGGGCCCCTGGACGGCGAGCATCGCGTAGTCGGCGGCGCGGTCGCGCACCGTCACGTCGAAGTCGCCGGCGTGCGCCCGGAACCAGGCCAGGTCCTTGGCGTGGTTGGCGGCGTTGGTGACCGTGAGCCAGCGGTCGTCGCCGAGCCGGTAGGAGAACAGGTCGTCGAGCACGCCGCCGTCCTCGCGGCACAGCAGCGCGTACTGCGCGCCGCCGACGGCCACCCGCTCGACGTCGTTGCTGACGAGGCGCTGCAGGAACGCGGTCGCCTGCGGGCCGGACGTCTCGATCTGGCCCATGTGCGAGACGTCGAACATCCCCGCGCCCCTGCGCACGGCCACGTGCTCCTCGCGCACGCCCGTGTACTGGACCGGCATCTCCCACCCCGCGAACGGGACGAGGCGGGCACCGGCGGCGACGTGGGCGTCGTACAGCGGCGTGCGGTGGAGGGTCTCGGCGGCGCTCACAGGCTGGACGTCCAGTGGTAGGACCACTGCGCCAGGCACTGTACCAGCGGCCCCGGCGCGACGCCTGGGCGCGCGCGGATTCTCAGGTTCCCGTATATTCGACGGTCATGAGCACCTCCGAGACCTCGACGGCGGGCGGGCTGGTCACCACGATCGCCGGGCTCGCCGACCACGTCGGCGAGCAGCTTGGGACCACCGCGTGGCGCACCTTCACGCAGGACGAGGTGAACCGCTTCGCCGATCTCACCGACGACCACAACTTCATCCACGTCGACCCGGACGCGGCGGCCAAGACCCCGTTCGGCGGCACGATCGCCCACGGGTTCCTGACCCTGTCGATGGTCGCCCCCGTGACGCAGGAGCTGATCACGGTCACCGACCTCGGCATGGGCGTCAACTACGGCCTCGACAAGGTGCGCTTCCCCGCCCCGGTGCCGGTCGGCGCCCGCTTCCGCGGCAGCGCGCAGCTCGCCGAGGTCACCGAGATCAAGGGCGGCGTGCAGGCCAAGGTCGTCGTGACGATCGAGATCGAGGGCTCCGAGAAGCCCGCCGTCGTCGCCGAGTCCCTGCTGCGGTTCTACGCATGAGCGGCGTGGATCTGAACGGCAAGGTGGCGGTCGTCACCGGCGCGGGCCGCGGTCTCGGCCGCGCCTACGCGCAGGCGCTGGCCGCCGCGGGCGCGGCGGTCGTCGTCAACGACGTCGACGCCGACTCCGCCGCGGCGACCGTCGACGCGATCACCGGCGCGGGCGGCCGCGCGGTGGCCGAGGTCGGCCCGGTCGGCCCGGCCGACACCGCCGACGCGCTCGTCGCGCGCGCGGTGAGCGAGTACGACCGGCTGGACGTCATGGTCACCAACGCGGGCATCCTGCGCGACGCGGTGCTGTGGAAGATGACCGACGAGCAGTTCGACGCGGTCGTCGAGACGCACCTGCGCGGCACGTTCACGTGCGCGCGCGCCGCCGCCCGCCACATGCGCGAGCAGGGCCAGGGCGGCCGCCTGATCCTCGTCGGCTCGCCCGCCGGCCAGTACGGCAACTTCGGCCAGACGAACTACTCGGCCGCCAAGGCCGGCATCGCCGCGTTCGCGCGCACCTGGGCGATGGAGCTCGCACGCGCGGAGATCACCGTGAACGCGATCGTCCCGACCGCGTGGACCGAGATGACCGCGACGATCCCGGTGTACGCGCCGCTCGTCGAGCGCGTCCAGGCCGGCCAGGGCCTGCCGCGCCAGGTGCGCCAGGCGCACGCGCTCGGCATGCCCGAGGACTGCGCGCCGCTCGTCGTGTTCCTGGCGTCCGACGCGGCCGCCGGCGTGACCGGGCAGGCGATCGGCATCGGCGGCGACAAGCTCACGATGTACGCGAGCCCGGTCGACGTGGCGGCCGCCTTCCAGGACGGCGGCTGGACGGCCGAGGCGATCGCCGAGGCCTGGCCGACGACGCTCGGCCCCGAGCAGCAGCGCTACGGCGTGTCCTTCCCCCCGCTGGATCTCGAGCAGTAGGAGGCCTGGCTCTCACATGGCCATCGACGTCGACCAGCTCGTCGCCATCGACGTGCACACGCACACGCACGCGCACATGGACCACCGGCCGCCCGACGAGGTCACGGCCGAGTTCCTGGACGCCGCCGAGAAGTACTTCGGCGGCGCGCCGCCCCAGCCGACCACGCAGGAGGTCGCCGAGTACTACCGCGAGCGCAAGATGGCGGCGGTCGTGTTCACGGTCGACTCGACGTTCGGGACCGGGGAGCGGACCGTGCCGACCTCGGAGGTGATCGAGGTCGCGGCCGCCAACCCGGACGTGCTCATCCCGTTCGCGTCGGTGGACCCGCACAAGGGCAAGGCGGGCGTGCGCGAGGCGCGCGAGTACATCGAGCAGGGCGTGAAGGGGTTCAAGTTCCACCCCAACACGCAGGCGTTCTGGCCCAACGACCGCGCGTTCTACCCGCTGTACGAGGTGATCGCCGAGGCCGGGCTGATCGCGCTGTTCCACACCGGCCAGACCGGCATCGGCGCCGGGATGCCGGGCGGCGGCGGGATCAAGCTGAAGTACTCCAACCCGATGGCGGTCGACGACGTCGCCGCCGACTTCCCCGGCCTCGACATCATCCTCGCCCACCCGTCGTTCCCGTGGCAGGAGGAGGCGCTGTCGGTCGCCACCCACAAGCCGAACGTCTACATCGACCTGTCCGGCTGGGCGCCGAAGTACTTCCCGGAGATCCTCGTCCGCTACATCAACGGGCCGCTGAAGCGCAAGATGCTCTTCGGCTCGGACTTCCCGCTGCTGACGCCGGAGCGGTGGCTGTCGGAGTTCGACAAGCTGCCGATCAAGGACGAGGTCAAGCCGCTCGTCCTCAAGGAGAACGCGGCGAAGCTGCTGGGCCTGCGCTAGGCGCGGTAGCGCGCGACGCGGCGCGCCGGCTCGGGCGCGCCGTCGCGCTCGACGAGCGCGACGATGCGGCGCGCGCCGCGCCCGGGCGCGGGGCGGAACCGCAGCGTGCCGCGGCGGCCGGTCGCCCGGCCCACCACGCGGCGGACCCCGCGGCCGCTCTCGACGAACCGCACCCGCGCGCCCGCGCCGCCGGCGATGCGGTAGCGCAGGCGGCGCGCCGGGCCGGCGCCGGCGCGCACGACCCGCGCGCGGACCCGCACGCGCGCCCGCGGCGACGCGCCGCGCAGCGCGGTGACGAGCGCCGACCCGGGCTGGGCCTCCAGGCGCCAGCGCCCGGGCGCGGGGCGCGCGACCGCGACGTAGGACACGCGCGCGTCGGGATCCTGGAAGGCGAGCACGCGCCCGTCGAGCCGGGCGTCGGGCCCGACGACGACGCGCTCGCCGCGCGGGCCGACGAGGGCGACCAGCGGCGGCGCCGTGTCGCCGACGGCCGAGAACGCGGCGACCCGCTGGCCGCGGCGCACGGCGAACGTCGCCGAGGGCGGGCCGGCCTGAGCGCGGCGCGCCTTCGCCTCCGGCTTGGCCGCGCGCCACGGTCCGATGCCGCAGCCGCTGGCCAGCAGCATCGGACGCTGGTCGCGCCAGCGGTAGCTGAACCCGACGGCGGGGCCGGTGCGCAGGCAGGCCGCCATGCCGACGCTCGAGACGACCGCATCGGCTCGGGCCGCCGGCAGCGGGCCGAGCTGCAGGCCGGCGGTCCCCTCGAAGGAGAACGCCTTGTCCTGGACGACCCAGCCGCTGAGCCGGCCCTCGAGCGCGATCTGCCGGATCGGCGAGGTCCGCGCCATGAACTCGCCCTCCACGAGCCCGTCGGCGCACAGCTTCGCGCGGCCGTTGGCCAGCTCGACGGACATGATCTTGCCGGCCACCTTCGTCTGGAAGCAGGGCGGCTCGCCCTCGTACTCGAAGGCGCCGTCGAGGCTGACGGCCTCGAGCTTGCCCTGGCCGTGCACGTCGATCTGGGGCCCGGCGCTGAAGCCGATGCTCCCTGTGAGCTTCAGCGGGCGCACCTGCGCGCCCAGGCCGATGCGCTGGAGATGGACGCCCCGGTAGATGGGCCGGTTGAGGCCGTCGAGCCCGCCGGCCAGACGGAAGTAGCCGTCGCCGGGGCCGTACCCGACCTCGACCTTCAGCTCGAGCGTCTTGTGGTCGAGCGCGAGGTCCTTGCCGCGGTCGCCCTGCAGCTCGACGGTCGCGGTGCCGTCCCAGTGGAAGGCCCCGTCCTTGGCGCGGCTGAGCGCGAGCGTCGCCGCGTTGAGGTCCACGCCGAGGCGCTTCGACGAGGCGCGCGGGATCGTGACCTTGACCTCGTCGAGGAGCAGGCCGCGCGGGTTGCTGGTCTTGACGGCGACGTCGCCCACGACGCCCTTGAACGGCGACCTGGGCATCTCGACCCCCAGCTTCCCGCGCGCCGACCCCGGCTCGAACGCGAGCTCCGCGGTGCCCTTCAGCGGCAGGCCGCCGATCACCTGCTCGCCGAAGCCGGGCTGGCTCCCGGGCCCCGTGTCCTGGCCGGTCGAGCGGATCTTGAACGGCCGCACGGCACGCAGCGCCCAGTCCAGGCGCTCGCCCCGCCAGACGCGGACGCCCCGGCGCGTGCCGTAGGGGCCGATCGGCAGGCGCACCGCGGCCCGGCCCGTCGTCGTGAGCCGGGCGGTGCGCGGGTCGAGCCGCACCGCGCTGCCGCGGGCGGGGACGACGTCGATCCCGTTGACGCGGACGGTGGTCGTCGAGACCTTCAGGCCGCGCCGGTCGCGGAAGCACGACATCGCCTCGACGGGATCGACCTTGACGGTCTGCGGCGCCGGGCAGGCGCCCGGGTCGGGCGGCGGCGCGTCGCCTCCGGTCGCGGGACCGAGCCGCACGCCGCCGGAGGTCGGCGGCACCTGCGGCGTGACGAGACGCCCCGAGACGGGGACGGTGTCCGTCGCGCACGCCAGCGGGCCCGACGACTGGACCGTGAGCGTCCCGCTGACCGTCTCGCCGTCGAAGCGGCCGGTGACGCGATCGCCGGTGAGCGTGCTCTGCGTGGTGAAGCTGCCGTCGGGCTCGATCCAGCCGTCCAGGAACAGGCCGCTCACGCTGCAGTGCTGGAAGTACGGGCGCGGCCGGGCGAGCGGCGCGTTCATCGAGCCCGCCACCTCGGCCACCAGCGCGCCGCCGTACACGGTGAGGTCGACGGACGAGGGCACGTGGGAGCCGGAGTCGCCCTCGAGGTGCCAGCGGCCGCTGGGCACCTGCTGCGGGCCGACCCAGCGCACGTCGACGGGGCCCAGGCCGCGCATGCCCGTGAGCCCGTTCACGCACGGGCTGCCCTCGCCGGCGGCCAGCGAGTAGCGGTCGAGCGTCCCGCGCTCGGCGCCGAGGCGCGCGATGATCGTGCGCCTGGTCGTGACCGGGTTGTCCTCGTACGCCCGCCCGGCACGGTCGATCGGCCACGCGGGCGACGCCGACCCGAGGATCTCGTCGCCCTCGCTGCCCGTCATCTCGGCGCCGCAGATCGTCACGAGCTGGCCGAGGTGGCGCCGCCCGTCCGGGCCGGGATGGACCGTGAACGACACGCGCAGCCGGTGCGGGCCCTCGCCGACCCAACGGCCGATCCGAGGCGCGTCGGCGTCGGCGGCCGGCGCGCCGGCGAGCACGAGCAGGGAGGCGGCGATCAGCGCCGGGACGATCGCGAGACGCGGCACGGGGCGGCATCCTGGCCGCGGGCCGGTCCCGCCTCCATCCCCCCTTTGCGGGGAGATGCGCGGTCAGCTCGAGGAGGTCGTCGTCGTGACCGCGGCCGTCACGACCGCCGCCGTGACCGCGGCCTGCACGGCCCGCACCGAGTCGCGCACCGCGGTGCCGGCGATGCCCTGCTCGGCCACGGCCTTCGCGCGCCGGCGGGCGTCGCGGCGCTCGCCGCGCTCCACCAGCCCGTCGACGAGGCCCAGGGGCTCGAGCAGGCCGAGCAGCAGCGCCTCCTGCGGGGTGGGATCGTCACCGCCGACGAGGACGGCGCGCAGCCGTGCGCGCAGCTCCTGCTCGGGCCCGGCGTCGACCGCCGGCCAGCGCCTGACCGGCACGAGGCCGAGGAGCCTGCGGTGCTGCTCGGCGAGGATCCCGCGCTCGACGAGCCCGCGGGCGATCCGCTCGCGCAGCGGCTTGAGCTCGCGCGGCAGCCGCGAGACCCAGCCCTTCGCGTCGCGCCGCCGCGCCGAGCCGCCGATCGCCGCGTGGGCGGCGCGCAGCAGCTCGTGCGGTGGCTCGGGCCCCTCCAGGGCGGCGACCTTGCCGTCGGCGTCGATCTCCACGAGCTCGAGCCGGGCGAGGTCGAGCAGCAGCGCGGCGGCGAGGCCGGCGTCGCTGCCCCACTGCGTCACGTCGCGGCCCTTCTCGTCGTCGAGGGCGACGAGCAGGACCTGCTCGGCGAGCGTCAGGTCGGGGCCGGCCACGGCCCCGACCTTAGACGTTCGGCCTACAGCGGGCGATGGGGCGTCAGCCCGGCCACCTTCAGCGTGCGCCCGCCGATCTTCACGTTCTCGACGTGGCGCAGGGTCTTGCGTCCGTGCTTGCGGCTGGCGAGGACGACCTCGGTGCGGTCCTTGCTGGCCGAGTGGACGTGGTAGTCGCGCACCGTGCCGGGCAGCACGACGGTGTCCTTGCCGGCGTCGCCCCACACCTCGTCGCGGCCGCGGAGCGGGCGGAGCGTGTCGTTGCCGGCGGCGCCGTGGATCACGTCCGCGCCGTCGGTCCCGCGCAGGACGTTGGCGTCCTGGCCGCCCCAGATCGGCATGCCGTCGGAGACCTGGCCCTGCAGCGAGCCCCGGTCCGACCACCCGAGCTGGTGGTAGGTGTTGTCGGCGCTGTCCCGGATGACGAGGTAGTGGAAGGACCCGTCGGAGCCCTCGGCGGGCCGCAGGACCAGGTCCTCCTTCAGCGTGCGCGCCCGCTTGGTCCAGCCGAGCGGCAGGACGGCGGCCTCGAAGGCCTGGGCGACCTCCTCGGGCGTGTCCTTGCCGGAAGCGTGCATGATGTACTCGTTGCCCCACTCGTCGGTGACGAAGTAGCGCGTCAGCGGCACCGCGCCGGGCGTGCCGGGGGCGACGCCGTTCTCGTTGGCCCAGAAGCGCATGTTCTGCGCCTTGAAGTTGGCAGTGACCTTCACGACGCCGGGAGGCGGCGTCTCGACGAGGTTGCCGGCGTAGAAGGCGTTGCGCGACGGCAGGCCCTGGTAGGCCGACGCGTCGTAGGGCCACATCGCGTTGATCGCCATCGACATGGCCGCCCACGTGTAGCCGTCCGACGTGGTGACGTAGGCGGTCGAGCAGACCGGCTCGCCCGGCGAGGCGATGAACTGCGACTCGTTGAACTGCAGGTTGCGGGTCGTGTTGGCGATGTACGGCGACGGCGGCTCGTAGCCCGCGTTCCAGACGCCGTCGGGGATCGGGTTGTCGCCCGCGCCCTTGTAGGTCGCCAGCGGGGCCCGCGGGTCCTTGACCACGGTGCCGGTGTCGATGATCTCGTGAGCCACCGAGAGCTCGTTCCACGGCGAGGTGGGGCACTCCGTCGCGGCCTGCGCCGCAGTGGCCGGCAGCGCGGCGAGCGCGAGGCCGGCGGCGGCGACGAGGGACGCCGCCACGCGTTGATGACTTCCTGTCAGCTTGCGCATGGCCGCCAAGGTAGCAGAGATAACTGACGCGTATCATTTTTCTGTGCGCGACCGCACGCCGCGCCGTTCACGCGATACTCCGTCGTTCGTGCCGCCTCGTCCCGGACCCGTCCCCGCCAGCCTCGACGCCGACCCGGCCGCCGTCGACGGCGTCGGGCTCGGGGTCGTGCCGACCCGCCGGCGCGGGATCGAGATGCGCGAGCGGCTGCTGGCCGCCGCCCTGGACGAGTTCGACGACCACGGCGTCGCGGCGTCGCGCGTGGAGCGGATCGTCGAGCGCGTCGGCACGAGCTGGGGGACGTTCTTCCGCTACTTCCCGCGCAAGGAGGACGTGCTGCTGGTCGCGGGCGCGCGCCACTTCCGCGAGCGCGTGCGCCCCGTCATCGACGCCGGCCTGGCCGACCCCGGCCGGCCGCGGCGCGAGGTCGCGCGGGACGCGTTCGGCGCGCTCCTGGAGCCGGAGCGCTCGCCGCGCCTGCACGCGGAGATGCTGCGCGAGGTCGCCCGCTTCCCGATCCGCTTCGCCGCGATCCTGGAGGACGGCGAGATGCCGCTGATCGCGGTGCTGACGGGGCTGATGGCCGACGGCCAGCAGCGCGGCGAGGTGCGCGGCGACGTGCCGGCCCCGGTCTGCGCGACCGTGCTGGCCGCGGGCGTGATCTTCTCGACGCTGCCGGCGCTCGCGGCGCTCGCCGACGGCCACGTGCCCGAGGCGCACGTGCAGGCGGTCTCCGGCCACGCCTTCGAGGCCGCGTGGTCGGGCGTCGGCGCCTGACATGGCCGGCGCGCTGGAGATCCGCGGGCCCGCCGACGGGCTGCTCGACGACCCGCTGGCGCTGCGCGCCCGCGGCGCCGGACCCGGCGCGGCGCTGCGCTGGCGGGCCCGGCTGCGCGACGACGACCACCGCGTGTGGCGGGCCGAGGCCGCGCGCGCCGAGGACCTCGCCGTTGCCTGGGCACCCGCGAAGGCGGCGCCGACCGGGCCGATCGCGGCGCTGCGGTCCCTGCGCCCGGTGGCGATCGAGGTGCGCGTCGAGGCCGACGACGGCCGCACCGCGACGCGGACGGTGCGGCGGCGCCTGGTCGGCGAGGGCGTGCGCGTGCGGCGCTGGCGCGAGCCGTTCGCGGCCACGCTCCACCGGCCCGCCGGGGACCCCGCGGCCACCGTGCTCGTCGACGCCTCCGCCGGCGACGACGCGCTCGCGGTCGCGACGGTCGCGGCGGCGCTGCTGGCCTCGCGCGGCGTGCTCGTCCTCGTCCTCGCCCCGGCCCGCGGCGCGGCCGCGACCCCGGCCGACGCCGCCGCCGCGCTCGCCGCGGTGCCGGGCGCGGGCGAGCCGGTCTCGATCGATCCGCCGGTGCCGCCCGGCGTCCCCGCGACCAGCCCCGGCCCGGCCGGGGACTGGGACGCGCTGCTGGCCCGCCTCGGCGCCCGCCCGCGAGCGGTCTAGCGGGGCAGGTCCTCGGGCAGCGGCGTCTCCTGCGGCGGGCGGCCCGGCCCGCCCTCGTCCCACGACGTCCACGCCCGCCCGTCGCGCCCGGCGTGCTCGCCCGCGCCGCCGAGCGCCAGCAGCACGAGCCGGTCGGGCCCGGCGTTGACGAGCTGGCGGCGCACGGACGGGCCGACCCGCACGGCGCCGTCGCGCGCGACCACGTGCTCCTCGCCCTCGACGACGAGCGTCAGCTCGCCCTCGAGCACGAGGTAGACCTCCTCCTGGCGCTCGTGGGCGTGGATGCGCCCGCGCTGCCCCGGCTCGAGCGTGATGACGTTCATGCCGAACGTGCTCACCCCGAGCTCCCGGCGCAGCGACTGGAAGCGCTCGCCGCCGTCGCGGCGGACGGTCGCGAACGCGATGTCGTGCTCGGCCATCGCGCCAGCGTCGTGCGCCCCGCGCGGCCCGGCCGCGCGATCGTGGATGAGGGCCCGCCCGCCGGGGTAGCGACCATCCACGGCATGACCCGGGTGATCGTCGACAACAGCACCGGCGCCGACGCGCCGTTCGCCGCCGAGATCACGCGCGAGCTGCAGCGCCGCGGGTTCGAGACCGAGCTGCGCGGCCCCAGCCCGCAGGCCCGCTACGACACCGCGATCCGCGTCACCGACGGCGTCGCGGTCCGGCTGCCCGAGGCGCCCGACCGCGAGACGCTCGAGCGCGTGGCCGACGCGGTGCGCCTCAGCGAGCAGCACCGCACG
The DNA here is from genome assembly GCA_035565675.1 of Capillimicrobium sp. Taxonomy (GTDB): domain Bacteria; phylum Actinomycetota; class Thermoleophilia; order Solirubrobacterales; family Solirubrobacteraceae; genus Capillimicrobium. Next base: position 25,974 of record DATMSA010000102.1, read on the forward strand.
GTCACGCGCCGCCGCTACCGGCCGGTCCCGATCCTCCAGGGCGAGAGCCGCCGCGCGCTGACCTGGGTCGACGCGCTGAGCTGACCGGGCGCCGAGGCCGGGCGCCGCGGGCGATCCCGCGGGCCCGGCCTCGCGACGGCGGCCGGTCGTCAGAGACCGGCCGGGCCCCCTCCCTCGCCGATGCGCTCGTACACCTGCGGGCGGCCGCGCCGCAGCGCCCACGCCAGCGCCATGCCCAGCACGGCGGCGACCGCCAGCAGCGCCGGCAGGATGACCGCCTTGTCGTCGAGCGGCGCGTCGGTGGCGCCCGTGATGAGGACGTTGAAGTTCAGGACGCCCAGCACGAACACGATCACCAGCAGGATGCCCGCGATCGCCGGCGCGATCGCCGTCGCCCACGTGCTCTCGGTGCGGTCGGGCTTGCGCCGGAAGAACGCGACCACCGCCCACGTCGTCAGCGTCATCAGCAGCAGGACGCCGAGCGCGCCGAGGTTCGTCAGCCAGGTGAACAGCGTCAGGATCGGGTCCTGCTCCTGGATGGCGAAGATCGCCACGATCACGACGGCCAGCGCGGTCTGCACGAGCGAGCCGACGATCGGCGCGCCGGTGCGGCCGTTGACGCGGCCGAACGCCGCCGGCAGGACGCCCTCGCGGCCGAGCGCGAAGAAGTAGCGCGCGATCGCGTTGTGGAACGACAGCAGCGCCGCGAACAGGCTCGTGGCGAACAGCAGCGAGGCCGAGTCGGCCCAGAACGCGCCGAGCCGGTCGCCGCCGGCGATGAACAGCACGGTCGTCGGGTCGGGCGCGGTCCCGGACGGGTCGGTGAACCCGCCCGCCACGAGCGCCTCCGGGTCGACCATCGTGTCGGGGCCGACCGAGATGCCCAGCAGCCAGCTCGAGAACGCGTAGAAGGCGGCGATCAGTCCGATCGCGATGAACGTCGCGCGGGCGACGGTCTTGCGCGGGTCGCGGCACTCCTCGCCGTAGATCGCCGCCGACTCGAAGCCCACGAACGACGCGACGCAGAAGACGAGCGCGGCGCCCAGCGCCGTCTCGGTCGCCACGGCCGGGCTGAAGCCGGTCGCCGTGATGCCCTGCGGCCCGGGGTCGGCCAGGATCGCGAGGTCGAACAGCGCGACGACCAGGACCTCGAGGATCAGCAGCACCGCGAGCACGCGCGCGTTGAGGTCGATGCGCAGGACGCCGAGGATCGCGATCACGCCCATCGCGATGAAGCACCACGTGTACCACGCGAAGTCGATGCCGAGCTTGTCGGATGCGAACGCGCCCATCGCGACGCCGAACAGGCCGAAGATGCCGATCTGCATCGCGTTGTAGGCGACGAGCGCCACGAACGCCGTGCCCACCGCCGGGATGCGGCCCAGACCACGCGCCACGTACGCGTAGAACGCGCCCGCGTTCGTGATGTGGCGGCTCATCGCGGCGTAGCCGACCGAGAACAGCGCCAGCATGATCCCCAGCGGGATGAACAGGAACGGGATGCCCCGGTTCCCGGTCACCAGGTAGGTCGCCGCCTGGCCGCCGGCCACCGCCGTCAGCGGCGCGGACGCCGCGACGATGAAGAAGACGAGATGGCTGGTGCCCAGGGCGCGGCGGTGCAGGCCGCCGCCGCCCTCAGGCGCGGACGCGCCGACCGGCGGGCCCTCGATCGTGGACGACATGGTCCTCCTCCTCCTTGCTCCCGGCGGGACCCCCCGGCCCCGTCCTGATTGCTCCGCTCCAGTCCCGGACGAACAGCGCCAGGACCTGGGCGGTCTCGACCATCGACGAGAGCGACACGCGCTCGTCGATGCCGTGGATCCGCTCGGCGCGCGGGCCGAAGCACACGGCCGGGATCCCCGCGCGCACGAAGTGGCGCGCGTCCGTCGTCGCCGTCGTGGCGACGAGCTCGGGACGCGCCCCGTGGCGCGTCGCGTAGGCGTCGCCGAGGGCGCGCACGAGCGGCTCGTCCCCGGCGACCGTGCAGCCCTCGCAGCGGAAGCCGTCGTAGCGCACCCGCACGCGCCCGCCGGCCACCCGCGGGTCCTCGGCCGCCGCTCGCGCGACGGTCGCCTCGACCCGGGCGGCGAGCGCGTCGGGCGACTCCCCCGGGTAGCAGGCCAGCCGGCACGACAGCGTGCACGACGCGGCGACGGTCGAGGTCCAGTCGCCGCCCGCCACGATCCCGGGGTTGAGGTTGATCGGGTGCGCGAACGCGTCGTAGGGCGGCGGCGGATCGACGTTCAGCTCGGCCTCGAGCGCGCGCAGCGCCTCGAGCACGGCGCCGGCCGCCTCGATCGCGTTGAAGCCCAGGCGGTCGGCGCGCGCGGCGTGGGCGGGCTCGCCGTCGACGTCGACGTGGAACCACAGCACGCCGACCTGGGCGACCGTGAGGTGGTCGGGATGCGGCTCGGTGATGACGCACGCGTCCGCGCGGTGGCCGTCGAGCAGGCACTGCAGCGCGCCGTGGCCGGTGCACTCCTCCTCGACCACCGACTGGAGCTGCACCGGCGCGCCGAGCGGCAGGCCCAGCGCGCGCAGCGCGCGCACGGCGCCGACCATCGCGGCCAGGCCGGCCTTCATGTCGCCGGCCCCGCGCCCGTAGAGCCAGTCGCCCTCGCGCTCGGCGCCGTAGGGCGCGTGCGTCCACAGGTGCTCGGCGGCGGGCGGGACGACGTCGACGTGGCCGTTGAGGATCAGCGAGCGGGCGCCGTCGGTCGGCGCGTCGGCCGCCCAGGTGGCGACGACGTTGCGCTTGCCGGCGACGTCCCACGAGAACGGCGACGCGCCCTCGGCGCCGCGCAGCGCGTCCGCGCGCAGCGGCACGTCGACGGGCTCCAGCCCGCAGTCGGCGAAGGCCCGCGCCATCACCGCCTGCCCCGCGTCCTCGTCGCCGAGCACCGTCGGCGCGCGCACGAGGTCGGCCAGGAGCGCCTCCATCCAGGGCGCCTGCGCGGCGACCGCCTCGAGCACCTGCTCGTCGGTCACGCCACCGAGCCCTCGAGGATCTGCAGGGTCTTGAGGTCCGAGTAGAAGTCGAGCGCGTAGTCGCCGCCCTCGCGGCCGATTCCGGAGATGCCCATGCCGCCGAACGGCGCGGTCAGGTCGCGCACCAGGAACGTGTTGACCCACACGGTCCCGCCGCGGATCGCGCGGCCGACGCGCTCGGCGCGCCCCATCGACCCCGTGTAGACCAGGCCCGACAGGCCGTACTCGGTCGAGTTGGCCAGCGCGATCGCCTCGTCCTCGGTCTCGAACGTCTGCAGCGTCAGCACCGGCCCGAAGACCTCGCGCTGCACGATCTCGGCGTCGTTGGAGCGCGGGACGATCAGCGTCGGCTCGAAGAACAGGCCGTCGAGGCGGCGGCCGCCGCGCAGGATCTCGTGGCCCTCCTCTCTCGCGCGCGCGACGAACCCCTCCACGCGATCGACGTGGTCGGGGTGGATCATCGGCGAGATCGTCGTCGCCTCCTCGCGCGGGTCGCCGAGCACGTGCTCGGCGAGCGCCGCGTCGAAGCGCTCCAGGAACGCGTCGCGGACGCTCGCCTCGACGAGCAGCCGCGTCCCCGACAGGCACACCTGCCCGGAGTCGTCGTACTGGCCGGCGGCCTTGCGCGCGGCCGCGTCGAGGTCCGCGTCGGCGAAGACGACGAACGGGTTCTTGCCGCCGAGCTCGGCGGTGAACGGCGCCAGGTTCGCGGCCGCGGCCTGCCCGATGAGACGGCCGGTCTCCGGCGAGCCGGTGAACGACACGCGCCGCACGAGCGGGTGGGCGACGAGCGCGGCGCCGGCCTCCTCGCCGATGCCCTGCACGACGTTGAAGACGCCGGGCGGCAAGCCGGCCTGCGCGGTCAGCTCGGCCAGCAGCGAGCACGACAGCGGCGACCACTCGGCCGGCTTGAGGACGACCGTGCAGCCGGCGGCGAGCGCCGGCGCGGTCTTCCACGTCGACAGCATGAACGGCGCGTTCCACGGCGTGATGACCGCGGCGGGCCCCGACGGCATCCGCTGGACCCGGTTCCAGGTGCCGTTCGAGCGCCAGTCGCGCTCCTCGTAGGCGGCGGCCAGGTCGGCGTAGGCGCGGTAGTTGCGCGCGCCGCGGGCGATGACGCGGGCGCGCAGCGAGCGCAGCAGCATCGCCATGTCGGCGCACTCGACGGCGGCCAGGCGCTCGACGTTCTCGTCGATGAGGTCGGCGAGGCGATGCAGGTACGGCGCCCGCCCGGCGGGGCCGAGCGCGGCCCAGGCCGGGAACGCCTCGTGCGCGGCGCGCACGGCGCGGTCGACCTCCGCCTCGCCGGCGCGCGCGACCTGCGCGAGCTCGGCCTGGTCGATCGGCGAGACCGTCGTGAACGTCCGCGCGCTCTCCACGCGCTCGCCGCCGATCCAGTGCCCGGTCGGCACCTCGACGCCCGCGACCAGCGCGACGCTCACGAGCCGAGCTCCTTGACCGTGCGCAGGTCGTCGACGGTGTAGGCGAACGTGAAGCGGTAGCCGCGCCCGATCTTCACCGGACGCAGCAGCGTGTGCTCCTCGCCGGGCGCCTCCAGCAGGGTCAGGTCCGCGGCGCCCTCCCACACGTCCGACACCGCGCGGTCGCGGCTGACGGCCATCACGAGCTCGTGGACCTGCGGGTCGTCGTGGCGGCCGGCGGCCAGGCGCGGGAAGTGGCGCACGTTGACGATCGGCGGGTCGGTGTGGACCGAGCCGGTCTCGCTGGGCCTCTCCAGCGTCACCTGCGCCTCGACGACGCGCCGCCCGCGCGCCGAGCACGTGCCGCCGAAGCGCGAGCCCTCGCGCACGCCCGGCGCCGCGCGGCACTGGAGCGCGTACGCGCGCGTCATCCACACCTCGCCGAGCTTCTTCGGGAAGCCCTGGATCCACCCGCGCGCGAGCGCGAAGTCCTGGTCGACCCAGATGAACGGGCACGTGGTGACCGGCTCGCCGTCCAGCAGCGCGTTGACCACCAGGTAGCACTCGCGGTAGTGCGAGCGGACCGGGTCGACGAGCTCGTCGCCCTGCTCGCTGCACGACTGCCAGTCGGCGAACACCGCCGCGCAGCGCCCGGCGTCCGGGTGCGGCTCCAGGCCCTCGGGCAGCACCGAGGCGGCCAGCTCCGGGTCGGCCCAGTAGTCCACCACGAGGAAGTCGCCCACGTAGTGCCACGGCGGCGCGGGCACGAGGCTCGCCTGCCCCTGCGGCGTGCGCGGGATCGTGTAGCCCTGCAGCGTCATGCGAGCGGCACCCCCAGCGTCTCCAGCGACTCGCGCTCGCTGGCGATCGCCTCCTCGTCGAAGCGGAAGTACGACCGCGGGGGCAGCGGGCCCCACGTGTTGGACGAGTAGCGGTCGTCGGGCCACACGCGCGGCTCGTGGTCGGCCTCGAGCTGCTCCATGTCGCAGTACAGCTCCACGAAGCACGCCTCCTCGACGATCCGCACGTACGAGGCGATGTTCCCGCCGACCCCGTGGCGCGTCGGGCCCCACCCCAGCCAGCGGCCGTGGCGGGCGAGGTGGTCGAGCGCGGCGCGCATCTGGCCGATGTCGATCACGTCGAAGGCGAGGTGGTGGAAGTGCGCGTAGCCCTTGTCCACCAGCGCCATGCCGTGGTGGTCGCGGTTGCAGTGCAGCCACACGCCGCCCTCGCCCAGCCAGTCGGTGAGGCGCATGCCGAGCACGTCGCGGTAGAAGGCGAACTGCTCGTGGATGCGGCCCGTGAGGAAGTTGACGTGGCCGAGCTTGCGCGGGTGACCGACCGGCATCGGCCCACTGATCGGCCGCGCGTGCGGGACCAGCAGCGACGCCGGCGGCTCGTAGGGCATCAGGTGGATCGCGTTGCCCTCGACGTCCTCCAGCTCCAGGTGGCCGTCGACGAGCTCGGCGTCGACGTCGTGGGCGCGCAGGTGCGCGGCCGCGTCGTCGATCGAGCAGTCGCGCGACAGCTCCCAGGCGACGTGGTGGAAGCCGGGCTCCTGGTCGGTGCCGGCCACCAGCTCCAGCGCGATCGCCTCGTCGTCGCAGGACAGGGCGACGCGCTGCGCGTCGCGGAACCGCTCGGTCAGCCCGAACTGCAGCGCCCAGCGCGTCGCCGCCTCGTCGAGGTCGGCGACCGCGAGCGCGACGTGATGCAGGCGGCGCAGCGCGATCATCCGCTCACCCGCACCGGCAGGCGCTTGATCCCGTTGAAGAAGTTGGACCGCAGGCGCTCGGGCGGTCCGGCGAGCTCGATCTCGACCGGCCGCTTGAGCAGCTCCTCGAAGGCGATCCGCACCTCCATGCGCGCCAGGTGGGCGCCGAGGCAGTGGTGGATGCCGCCCGGCCCGAACGCCATGTGCTTGTTCGGGTGGCGGGTGATGTCGAAGCGGTCGGGGTCCGGGAAGACCTCCTCGTCGCGGTTGCCCGACACGAACCAGGTCGTGACCTTGTCGCCGGCGCGGATCTGCGCGCCGCCGAGCTCGACGTCCTCGGTCGCCGTGCGCCGGAAGTGGTGCACCGGCGTGGCCCAGCGCAGCATCTCCTCGGCCGCGGTCTTGCCCAGCGACGGGTCGGCGCGCAGCGTCTCGAGCTGGTCGGGGTGCTCCAGCAGCGCCAGCAGCCCGTGGGTGATCGTGTGGCGCGTCGTCTCGTTGCCGGCGGTCGCCAGCAGCACGAAGTAGACGTCGTACTCGCGCTGGGTCAGGCCCTCGAACGCGAGCTGGGTGATGATGTCGTCCTTCGGCTCGCGGCGGCGCTGCTCGGCCAGGCGCCGGCCGAACTCGAACATCTCCAGCGCCACGGGGCTGGAGAACGGCAGGTGGCGGTGGGCCTCGTCGGGCTCGACGGCGAACTCCGGGTCCTGGTTGCCCAGCAGCCGGTCGCCGAGGTCGATGATCGTGCGCCGCTCCTCCTGCGGGATGCCCATGATCTCGGCGAACACCTGCATCGGGATCTCCGAGGCGATCTGCTCGACGAAGTCGAACTCGCCGAGCGGGAGGGCGGCGTCGAGGACCTCGTTGGCGACCCGGCGCACCTGGTCCTCCCACACCTGGACGGCGCGCGGGGTGAACCGGCGGTTGACGATCGCCCGCAGCTCGTCGTGGCGCGGCGGGTCCATGTCGATCATCGACTTGCGCGCCTCGACGTGCTCGGGCTCGAGGTCCTCCAGCGAGGTGCCGCCGACCTCCGACGAGAAGACGGCGACGTTGCGGTGCACCGTGCGGATGTCGTGATAGCGGGTGACCGCCCAGAAGCCCGGGCCGTCGGGCTCGCGGTTGAAGTGCACGGGGTCCTCGCGCCGCAGCAGCGCGAACCACTCGTACGGGACGCGCTCGACGAACGCGTCGTGATCGGACAGGTCGATGTCTTCGAGGGTGAGGGTGGCGTTGGTCATCGGTCGGCCTCTAGAGGTGGTGGAGGTACTCGTCCAGCTCCCAGTCCGAGACCCACGCGCGGTGGCGCTCGATCTCGAACTGCTTCATCGCGAGGAACGGCGTGACGATCTCGGGGCCGAGCGCCGCCTGGATGGCCTCGTCGGCCTCCAGCGCGGCGACGGCCGCGTCCAGCGAGGTCGGCAGCGCCGGGCCGCCATCCTCGGCCCGGTAGGCGTCGCCGGCGACCGGCGGGGGCGGCTCCATGCGCTCGCGCAGGCCGTGCAGGCCGGCCTGGAGCACCACCGCGGTCGCCAGGTACGGGTTGGCGGAGCCGTCGCCGACGCGCAGCTCCAGGCGCGCGGCGGCGCCGCGCTCGGGCGGCACGCGCACGAACGCGCTGCGGTTGTCCCAGCCCCAGTTGGCGTGGGTCGGGGCCAGCGAGTCGGGCACAAGCCGCCGGTAGGCGTTGATCGTGGGGTTCAGGAACGCCATCAGCGCCGGCGCGTGGTGCAGCACGCCGGCCAGGAACCAGCGCGCCTCGTCGGCCAGGCCGTTGGGCTTGGCCGGCGCGTCGAACGCGTTGCGCCCGTCGCGGTCCAGCGAGATGTGCAGGTGCAGCCCCGACCCGCCCTGGTCGTTGAACGGCTTGCCGATGAACGTCGCCACCAGGCCGGCCATCGCGGCCACGTCCTTGACCGCGGTCTTCAGCCGGAACGCGCGGTCGGCCGCGTCGAGCGCCTCCCCGTGGTGGAGGTTGATCTCGTACTGGCTGTTCATGTACTCGTGGTTGCACGCGTACGCGCCCAGCCCCATCTCGCCGAGCTGCTCGGTGAGCCGGCGCACGAACCCGTCCGGGTCGACCTGCGGCCCGGCCGTGTAGACCATCGAGAGCTGGTCGACGCGCCGGCGCACGCCGCCCCGCTCCGACGCGTCGCGCTCGAGCAGGAAGAACTCCAGCTCGGGGCCGACCTGCGGCGTGAAGCCCAGCTCCTGCAGGCCGGCGATCGCCCGGCGCACCGCGCCGCGCGGGTCGGCGATCGGCGGGCCGTTGGGGACCGGGTGCAGGTCGGCCAGGCAGGCGGCGACGCCGGGCTCCCACGGCAGCGGCACCAGCGTGTCGAGGTCGGGCACCGCGTGCATGTCCGGGTAGCCCTCCTCGGCGCCCAGCACCGGCGTGTGGCGCAGGTCGGTCGCCATCACGGCCGAGCAGAAGCACAGCCCCTGGCGCATGACGCGCTCCAACTCCGGCAGCGGCACGTCCTTGCCGCGCGCGACGCCGTGCAGGTCCGAGTACAGGACCCGGACCGTGGTGATCCCCTCGGCCTCGACGCCGACGCTCGTGGTGCGGTGCTGCGCCTCGGTGTGCGCCATGGGTCTCCTCCCGTTGCGGGTGTGCTGCCAGAAGGCGTCGAACAGGCGGTGGGCCTGGTCGACCGCCGTCGCGGCGTTCGCGCGCCCCTGCTCGAGCAGCGCGACGCCGTCGGTCACGCCGTACGGCGCGATGCGCTCGGGCTCCGACTGGGCCCAGCGCGTGACGATCTCGATCGTCGACTCGGGGTGGAACTGCACGCCGAGGTGGCGGCCGTGGACGAACGCCTGCGTCCCGGTCTCGGTCCGCGCGATCTCCGTCGCGCCGGGCGGCGTGGTGAAGCGGTGGAAGTGCCACTGCAGCCACGGGCCGGCCGGGACGAGCTGCGGGTCGTCGGTGTCGATCTCGTGCCAGCCGAGCTCGGGCGCCGGCGCGGGCTCGACGTCGCCGCCGAGCACGGAGGCCAGGAGCTGGCCGCCGAAGCAGAGGCCGAGCACGGGGACGTCCTGCTCGAGCGCCTGCTCGACGGTCGCCCGCGCGGCGCGCACGGCCGGCTGGTCGGCGTCCTCGACGGGCGACCAGCGCGCGCCGAGGACCGCGACGAACGCGTGGCCGCGCGGATCGGGCGCCGGCCCCTCCTCGACCTGGTGCAGCGCCATCGGGATGCCGCGCGCGGCCAGCCAGTCGGCGAGCACGCCGGGCGGGCCCAGCGGGCCGAACTGGAGGACGAGCGCGGGCGCCGCCGTGCTCACCCCACGACCTCCCGGGCCGCGGGCGGGCCGAACGCCTTGGGGTCGTCGGCGAGCTCGGCGCGCAGCGCGTCGAGCGTGACCCCGTCGGCGACGCGGCGGCGGTACCAGGGCAGGCGCCGCGCGCCGTTGACCGCCAGCGCGGCGACGACGCGCCCGTCGCGCTCGCCGACGGCGACGAAGCGGTCGCCCTCCGGCGCCGCCTCGACGACCTCGACGTGACGGGCCAGCCGCGGCAGGCCGATCGCCTGGATCTTGGCGTCGTACTGATCGGACCAGAACGAGGGCACCGCGACGTGCGGCGCGCGCTCGCCGTCCTCGCCGGCGACGGCGTGGCGGCCGGCGATCGTGCCCTGCTCGGCGGCGTTGGTCCAGTGCTCGACGCGGATGCGCGCGCCGCCGGCGAGCGGGTGCGGCCAGGAGGCGACGTCGCCGGCCGCGTACACGCCGGTCGTGCCGACGGCGGCGAGGTGCGCGTCGCAGGCGACGCCCGGGTCGAGCGTCAGCCCGCTGCCGGCCAGCCACTCGGTGTTGGGGATCGCGCCGAGCGCGACGACCACGACGTCGGCGTCGACGCGCGTGCCGTCCTCGAGCTCGACGGCCTCCACGCGGCCGTCGCCGCGCAGGGCGGCGATCCCGGCGCCGAGGCGCAGGTCGACCCCGTGCTCGCGGTGCATGCGCGCGCAGTGCTCGCCGAGGAGCGGGCCGAGCGCGGGCATCGGCAGCGGCGCGACGTCGATCAGCGTGACGTCGACGCCGAGGCCGCGGACGGAGGCGGCCACCTCGCAGCCGATGAAGCCGGCGCCGACGATCGCGAGGCGGGGCGCCGGCCGGGTCGTGAGCGCGGCCCGCAGGGCGATCGCGTCGTCGAGGTGGCGGATCGTGTGGACGCCGTCGAGCTCGGCGCCGGGCCCGGTCCACGGGCGCGCGCGGCAGCCCGTGGCGATCACGAGCGCGTCGAACGGAAGGCGCTCGCCGCCGGCGAGCGCGACCTCGCGCGCGGCCGGGTCGAGCCCCGTCGCGGCCTCGCCGAGGCGCCAGGCGACGTCCAGGTCGTCGCACGGGAACGCGCAGCCGTCCGCCTCGTGCGCGCCCTGGAGCAGCTCCTTGGACAGCGGCGGGCGCGTGTACGGGAGGTGGCGCTCCTCCCCGACGACCACCAGCTCGCCGTCGTGCCCGGCGGCGCGGGCGGCCTGGGCGGCCCGCAGGCCGGCCAGCGACGCGCCGACGACGACCAGCCGCACCCGTCAGCCCTCCAGGCGGATCGCCATCATCGGGCAGACGTTCACGGCCTCCTCCAGCTCCTCGCGGCGGGACTCGTCGACCTCCTCCTGCCAGCGCAGCACGTCGTCGTCGCCGAGCTCGAACACGCCGGGCGCCGCGTAGACGCACTCGCCGTGGCTCTGGCACAGGTTCATGTCGACGATGACCTTGATCATGGGACCCGCTCCTCGTGGACCATGCGCTCCGCTTCCTCCTCCGGGATCGCGAGCGCGACGTGCAACGTGTTAGGGGAGACCTCGAGCTGCTCGCCCGGGCCGGCCAGGTCGACGTCCCAGTCGACCACCGTGTTCGTGAGCCGGCCGAGGCCGCTGATCTCGACCTCGACGACGTCGCCCGGCGCCATCGGGCGCGAGTTGGCGGGCGTGCCCGTCAGCAGCACGTCGCCGGGCTCGAGCGTGATGAGCCGGCACACGTCGGCGAGCTGGTAGGCGACCGGGAACAGGAGGTCGTCGGCGGTCGCCTCCTGCACGACCTCGCCGTTGAGGATCGTGCGCAGCGTGAAGTCGGTGGGGTCGAACCGGTCGGCCGGCGTCAGCGCGGGGCCGATCGGCAGGAACCCGTCCTGGCCCTTGACGCGCAGCATCGAGCCGCGGTCGGCGTGGCGGAAGTCGTGCAGGCCGACGTCGTTGGCCGGCGCGTACCCGGCGACGAAGTCGAGCGCCTCGGACTCGGGGACGCCCTTCATGCGCTTGCCGATGACGACGGCCAGCTCGCCCTCGTAGTTGAGGAAGCGGGCGCCGCGCGGGCGGCGCAGCACGCCGCGGTGGCCGTTCAGCGTGGTCGGCGGCTTGAGGAAGTACGACGGCTCCGGCGGCGTGCGCGCCGCGTACTCCTCGACGCGGCTGCGGTACGTCAGGTGGACGGCGAGGATCTTCGAGGGCTGGACGGGCGCGAGGAACGGCACGTCGGTCTCGACGGCGCGCGCGCCGTCGTCGAACACGACCTCCCCTTCCGCGAGGCGGGCCCACGTGGGCTCGCCGTCGCGCAGCACCCGCACGGCCGGGCCGGCGTGGTTCATACCGGCGAATGTATCCATTCGACAGCGTCCATGTCAAACCGGTAGGATCGCCGCCGATGACCGAGCTCGACGCCGACCTGCAGATGCAGCCGATCCAGGCGGCGTCCGTCGTCTCGCTGGCCTACGAGCGCATCCGCACGCTCATCCTCAACGGCGAGGTGCCGGCCGGCACGCGCCTCGGCCAGGTCGAGCTCGCGGAGCGCCTCGGCATCTCCCGTACCCCGGTTCGCGAGGCGCTGCGCAGGCTGACCGGCGAGGGCCTCGTCGAGTTCCAGGACAACCGCGGCTTCCGCGTCGCCCAGCTCCGCCTGGAGGACGTGCTCCAGCGCCTCGAGGTCCGGCTCCTGCTCGAGCCCGGCGCGGCGCGCCTGGCCGCCGAGCGCGCGACCGAGGCCGACCTGGCCGAGCTGGAGGCGAGCGTCGAGCGCGAGGTCGCCGCCCGCACCGCCGTCGCCGTCCACGACGCGTCGCGCGAGTTCCACATCGGCGTCGCGCGCGCGTCGCACAACCGCGAGCTCGTGATGGCGCTGGAGAACCTGTGGCTGATCGAGGTCGGCCGGCGCCTGCTCGCCCAGCGCCGGGCCGCCCCCCACTGGCAGGACGGCGACGTCGCCGAGCACCGTGCGATCCTGGCCGCGATCGCCGCGCGCGACGGCGACCGCGCCGCCGCGCTGATGGAGAGCCACGTGCGCGACGCGCTGCAGCACTGGGAGCCCGAGCGGGAGCGCGCGCAGTGAGCGAGGCCGCCGCCCGCCGCTTCGCGGGCCGCTCGCACGGCGCGTTCGTCGACGGGGCCTTCGACCCGCTGCCGGGCGCGCAGCGCCTCACGGTCGAGAACCCGGCGACCGGGGAGCCGCTGGCCGAGGTGCCGGCCGCCGACGCCGACGCGGTCGACCGCGCCGTGCGCGGCGCCGCGCGCGCGTTCGCCGACGGGCGCTGGGCGCGCCGCCAGCCCGCCGAGCAGGAGGCGGTCATGCGCCGCCTGGTCGCGCTGATCGAGGCGCATGCCGAGGAGCTCGCCTGGCTGGAGACGCTCGACAACGGCAAGCCGCTGGCCGAGGCGCGCGGCGACGTCGCCGGCACCGCCGCGGTGCTGAGCTACTACGCGGGCTGGCCGACGAAGCTGCGCGGCGACGTGCACAGCACCGACCGCCGCTTCCTGGCGTTCTCGGTGGCCGAGCCGGTCGGCGTGTGCGGCCAGATCGTCCCGTGGAACTACCCGCTGCTGATGTGCTCGTGGAAGCTCGGGCCCGCGCTGGCCGCCGGCAACGCCGTCGTGCTCAAGCCGGCCGAGCAGACGCCGCTGTCGGCGCTGCGCCTGGCCGAGCTGTGCGTCGAGGCCGGGGTGCCCGAGGGCGTCGTGCAGGTCGTCACCGGCGACGGGCGCACCGGCGCCGCGCTGGCCGCCCACCCCGACGTCCACAAGGTCGCGTTCACCGGCTCGACCGAGGTCGGGCGCGCGGTCATGGGCGCCGCGGCGCCGACCGTCAAGCGGGTCACGCTGGAGCTGGGCGGCAAGAACCCCAACGTCGTCTTCGCCGACGCCGATCTCGACGCGGCCGTCGAGGGCGCGCTGGCCGGCGCGTTCGAGAACGGCGGCCAGGCGTGCATCGCCGGCAGCCGGCTGCTGGCCGAGCGGGCCGTGTGCGGCGAGCTCGTCGAGCGGCTGCGCGAGCGCGCCGACGCGCTCGTCGTCGGGCCGGGCTGGGAGGACGGCGTGCACGTGGGGCCGCTCGTGTCGGCCGAGCAGCGGGCGCGCGTGCTCGGGCACGTGGAGGCCGCCGAGGCGGCGGGCGCGCGGCGCGTCACCGCCGAGCCGGCGCTCGACGTCCCCGGCCACTTCGCGCGGCCGACGGTGCTCGACGCGGTCGACCCGTCGATGGCGATCTTCCGCGACGAGGTGTTCGGCCCGGTCGTCACCGTCACGCCGTTCGACGGCGAGGAGGAGGCGGTCGCGCTGGCCAACGATACGCGCTACGGGCTGTCGGCCGGCGTGTGGACCGGCGGCGTCGCCCGCGCCGTGCGGATGGCGCGCGCGATCCGCGCCGGGACGGTGTGGGTGAACGCGTACGGCTCGATCCGCCCGGAGGTCCCGTTCGGCGGGTTCGGCGAGTCCGGGCTGGGGCGCGAGCTGGGCGCGCACGCCCTGACCGCGTACACGGAGCTGAAGTCCGTGTTCGTGTCGGCGGCGTAGGGCGCCGCGCCGCGTCAGCGCTCGCGCAGGGAGCGCATGCAGGCGATGAGCCCGCCGAGCACGATCTCGCGGTGCTCGGGCGGCACGGCCGCGAGCATCTCGTCCTGCAGCGAATCGACGACGGGGTCGACGGCCTCGAGCAGGCGCTCGCCCTCGGGGGTCAGCTCGGTGCGCAGGATGCGTCCGTGCGACGGGTCGACCGTGCGGGCGACCAGGCCCCGCGCCTCGAGCGAGGCGACGACCTCGTTCATCGACTGCGGCGTCGTCAGCGAGCGGCGGGCGAGCTGCGCGTTGGAGAGCCCGGGCCGGGTGCGCAGCACCGACAGCGCCGTGAGCTCCGGCACGCTGAGGCCCAGCGGGGCCAGCGCCTTGCGCAGCTCACGCCGCACGCCCTGGTTCACGCGCCCGACGACGTACACGAGCGACGGCGCCAGATCGGCGGAGGTCACGGCGTTGGCCATCTCCGCAACCTACCAGCCGACCGAGCGCGGGCCGCGTGGGCCAGCCCGTCAGGCGGCCGCCGGTTCCAGCATGCGGCGGCCCGCCTCCAGCAGCGCGTCGCGCGAGTGCACCCCGAGCTTGCGCATGATGTTCTTGACGTGGCTGGCGACGGTGTCGCGCGTCAGCACCAGGCGCTCGGCGATCTCCGCGGTGCTCTCGCCCGCGAGCATGAGGTCCAGGACCTCCCACTCGCGATCGGTGAGCACGCTGCGCACGGGCCGCAGCCCGCTGCCAGGCTCCGGGAGCCGGCGCAGCTCGCCGATCACGGCCGTCGTCAGCCGCGGCGGGATCGCCGCGCCGCCCGCGTGGACCGCGAGCAGCTCGTCGACGATCCGCGACGGCGGATCGGCCTTGCAGACGACGCCGCTGGCGCCGCGCCGCAGCGCGGCCAGCCCGAGCTCCTCGTCGTCGTCGCGCACCATCAGCACGGACCGCACCTCCGGCGCCTGCCGTGCCACGCGCTCGACCACCTCGAGTCCGTTCAGTCGCGTCAGGACCGCCTCGGTCACCAGCAGATCGGGGCGGTAGTGACATGCCAGGCGGACGGCGTCGTCGCCGTCGGCTGCCTCGGCCGCGATGACGAACGCACCGTGGCGGCGGAGCGTCTCCTTGACGGCCAGGCGGGTCAGGCGATCGCCGTCGGCGAGCACCACCCGGATCCTGGTCGTCGCATCATCGTTCACTGCGTGAGCCATGCGTGTGAGCCTCGTCTCTGCTCCTGACTCGGACCCGACATCCGGCCAGGTCCTGGTTCCGCCATTCTGGGGAGATCTGCCCCATCGTTGTGTCGGCGATTTGACACTAAGGGGGTCGACCATCTGACGATTCTTGTTATTACCGAGACGTAACCGTCTCATACCGGCGGTTTTCTCCCCCGCGGATCCGGAGGCCTCTCCCCACTGCACGGAGATCCCCGGCGACCGGAGGAATCTCCCCTTCCGGCCGCTACCGTGCCGGGCCATGGCGACGATCGGCGTCCTGCATCCGGGGTCGATGGGCGCGGCGGTCGGAGGCGCGCTGGCCGGGGCCGGCCACGAGGTCCTGTGGGTGGCCGCCGGGCGCTCCGCGGCGACCGCGCGCCGCGCCGAGGCCTCGGGCCTCGCCGACGCCGGGACGCTCGACGAGCTGCTGTCGCGCAGCGCGGTCGTGCTGTCGATCTGCCCGCCCGACGCGGCCGCCGCCGTGGCCGCGGAGGTCGCCGGGTTCGACGGCATCTACGTCGACGCCAACGCGATCTCGCCCCAGCGCGCGGCGGCGATCGCCCAGCGCGTCGGGCCCGCCTACGTCGACGGCGGCATCGTCGGCCCGCCGCCGCTGCGAGCCGGCACCACGCGCCTGTACCTGTCCGGGGACCCCGGGCCCGCGCGCGCGGTCGCCGCGCTGTTCGCCGGCACCGCCCTGGAGGCGCGCGTGCTCGACGGCCACGGCGCGACGGCGGCGTCGGCGCTGAAGATGGCCTACGCGGCGTGGACGAAGGGCTCGGCCGCGCTCCTGCTGGCCACGCAGCGCGCCGCGGGCGCGCTCGGCGTCGCCGACGCGCTGCACGAGGAGTGGGGCATCTCGCAGCCGCAGCTCGAGGCGCGGCTGGCGGCGGCCGGCGAGTCGGCGGCGTCGAAGGGCTGGCGGTGGGTCGGCGAGATGCGCGAGATCGCGGCGACCTTCGAGGCGGCCGGGCAGCCGGACGGGTTCCACCGCGCGGCCGCCGACGTGTTCGACGGCTATCCGCGCCCGGCGGGGTAGCACGGGATGGTGCGCCTCCTCATCGCCGTCCTCGCCGCGGCCGCCGCCGCCCTGGCCCTCGCCGCCTGCGGCGACAGCTCCACCCCCGCTCCCGCCGCCGCGCCGCCGCCCGCCGCGACCGCCGAGACCGCCGAGACCGCCGATGCGGCGCAGTCCGCGCTGCGCCCGCCGCTGCGGCGTCTCGAGGACGACCGCGGCGAGGCCCACACCAGCGGCTGCCACCTGAAGACGTCGGGCCGCACCCGCTCGCCCGGCGCGCGCTGCGTCTTCGGCGCGAAGGACTCCCCCGTCACCGTCGTCAACATCGGCGACTCGCACGCGCTCATGTACGCGCCCGCGATGATCGCCCTCGCCCGCCAGCACGGCTGGCGCCTCGTCAACCTCACGCGCGCCGGCTGCACGATCGCCGACGTCGACCAGAACGACCGCTGCAACCCGTGGCGCCGCGACGCCCTGCGCCGCCTGGTGCGCGAGCGCCCCGACCTCGTCGTCGTCAGCAACGGGATGCTCGGCGACCGCTACCGGGTGCGGCTCTCCGACGGCCGGCGCCTGAGCCGCCGCGCCAGCCAGCCCAAGCTCGAGGCCGGCCTGGCCCGCAGCCTGCGCCGCATGCGCGCCACCGGCGCCGCCGTCGTCGTCATCCGCGACATGGCCAAGGCGCCGTCCTACGACACCGGCGCCTGCCTGCGCCGCCACCGCGACGCCGTGGACCGCTGCGCGTTCCGCGCCACGCGCCCGGAGAGCCTCGCCTTCGACGCCCGCGCGGCCGAGCGCGTCGACGGCGTCACGCTCGCCGACCCGCTCCCCGTCCTCTGCCCCGACGGGCGCTGCCCGATGGTCGCCGGCGACGTGATCGTCTACCGCAACGGCTACCACCTGAGCGCGACCTACGCCGAGACGCTCGCCCCGTGGATCGCCAGCCAGATCCCGCCGGGGCTCGTCGGCGGCTGACGCGGGGCGCCGCCGTTCACGACCCGCCGAGCAGCCGCCGCAGCGCGGCCCGCAGCGCGTCGCGCTCGCCCGGCTCGAGGCCGCCGGTGAGCTCGCGCTCGACCGCGTCGACGCCCGGGCGCAGCCGCTCGAGCTCGGCGCGCCCCGCCGGCGTGAGGACGGTGACGTTGCGGCGGCGGTCCTCGGCCGCGCGGCGGCGGCTGAGCAACCCCCGGCGCTCCATGCGCGCGACGAGGTCGGCGATCGTGGAGCGGTCGAGGTCGACCGCCTCGCAGAGCTGCTGCTGGCTGCACTCGCCCTCCCGCTCGAGCACGGCCATGACCGCGAACTGCACGCTGCTGGTCTCGGTGGAGACCAGGCGCGACCAGGCGGCGACGTGGCGCTGCTGGGCGCGGCGGATCAGGTAGCCGGTGTAGCGCTCCGGCCCGGTGCGCTCGACGTCGGTCACCGCGCCGCGCCGACGCGCGGCGCGACGAGGATCCCGGCGAAGAACGCGGTGAGCTCGTCTCGGGCGTTCAGCGGCAGCACGTGCGCAACGTACTGGTCCGGCCGCACGACGACGATCGCGCCGTCGCGGCTGACGCCGCGCGCGTCGAAGATGTCGCGCGCCGGATCGCAGGCCCACGCCTTCTCCCAGTCCTGCAGCCCGAGCCGGCCGGTCCGCGGCACGAGGATCTCGGGCAGCGTCGTGACGTCCGGCGCGTCATGGTGGTCGCCCTGGAAGATCCCGTGCACGTCGAGGACGGCGTCGAGGTCGGCACCGTCGGGCGTGAAGCGCCGCACCGCCGAACCGGGGTCGTCGCCGAGCCAGCGCGCGAGGTCGAGCAGCCCCGCGCCGCCGGCGTCGCCGAACGCGTAGATCCGCCAGCGGCCGTCGGCGCGGTGCGTGTGGCCCAGCTCGACGCGCTTGGCGTCGGCCACCCGGATCACCGGCGACGAGTGGAAGCGCGTGCCGATCTCGAAGCCGGTCGCCAGGTCCTGGTGCGCGTCCGCGGCGACGATCGCGGAGGGCTCGTACCTCGTCGCCACTCCCGCGGTGTATCGGCCCTGACGGGCGAACGCCTCGCGCATCTCGTCCGGCGCGACGCCGCCGCGCTCCGGGTGCTCGGGGTCGAGCACAGGCTGGGCCACGAACGCGGCCCACACGCGGTCGAAGTCGATCAGCTCCTGCGCGACCGCGTGGCGCTCGGCCGAGTACGTGCGCAGCAGCTTCGGGTCGGCGCGCCCCTCGAGCACCGCCGCGAGCTTCCACCCGAGGTTGAAGCCGTCCTGCATCGAGACGTTCATGCCCTGGCCGGCCTTCGCCGAGTGGGTGTGGCAGGCGTCGCCGGCGATGAAGACGCGCGGCAGCCGCGTGTCGGCCGCGCCCGCGGGGACGTCGTCGAAGCGGTCGGTGAGCCGCTGGCCGACGTCGTACACGCTCGACCAGGCGACCGATCGCACGTCGATCGAGTACGGCGCGAGGATCCGGTTGGCGACCGCGACGATCTGCTCCGGCGTGGACTCGCGGATGGACCGGTCGCCGGCCGGGATCTCGCCGAGGTCGACGTAGCAGCGGACCATGCTGCCGCCCTCGCGGGGGATCATCATGAGCGTGCCCTTGCCGGCCGACTGCACGACGTTCTTCGTGCGCCAGTCGGGGAAGTCCGTGATCGCGAGCACGTCGACGACGCCCCAGGCGTGGTTGGCGGCGTCGCCGCGCATCTCCAGCCCGATCGCGCGGCGGACGCTCGATCGCGCGCCGTCGCAGCCGACGACGTAGCGCGCGCGCACCGTCAGCTCCTCGCCCGTCTCGACCCGCCGCAGCGTCGCGGACACCGGGCGCTCGCCCTCGCCGACCTCGAGCGTGACGAGCTCGATGCCGTAGTCGGGGCGCAGCCGGCTCGGCGATCTCGCCATGTGGTCGAGCAGGTACTGCTGCATGCGCGCCTGGTTGACGATCACGTGCGGGAACTCGCTGAGCCCCTCCGGTGTGTCCTCGACCCAGCCGGTGCGCTCGATGCGGTCGCGGTCCTGAGCGGACGGGCCCCAGAAGCGCACCTCGTTGACCCAGTAGGCCTCGCGGACGAGCGCCTCGGCCAGGCCGAACGCGTTGAACATCTCGACGGTCCGGCAGGCGACGCCGTCGGCCTGGCCCACCTCCAGCGGCCCGTCGCGCCGCTCGATCAGGCGCGTGTGGATGGCGGGGAACTCCGCGAGCTGCGCGGCCAGCACGCAGCCGGCCGGGCCCGAGCCGACGATGAGGACGTCGACCTCGCCGGCCAGGTCGTCCGGGCGCGCGAGCGCCTCCGGCGCGGCCGGCCGGAGGTCCGGGTCGCCCGGTCGATACCCGTCTCGGTAGAACTGCACGTCGTCGCCTCTCCTCGTCGCCCGCCTTCCCGCGGGACCGTTACGATGCACCTCGGTTGGCGTAAGACGCCGCCGGCGCGCTACGACAAAAGACCGTAGTCCGATCGGCTCGACCAGAGCCTGCGCAGCTGTCAACGGACTCGGAGCTGACCATGGAGCTGTCGATCGTCGTCGGGAATCCCAAGCCTCGGTCACGCACGCTGCAGATCGCGGAGGCGGTGGCCGAGCGGGTCGCCGACGCCACGGGCGCGACCGTCGCCCGCACCGTCGATCTGGCGGATCACGCCGCCGACCTGTTCGCGTGGCCGCACGAGGGGCTGGCCGCGCTGAACGACGCCGTCGCCGCGAGCGACTACCTCGTCGTCGCCACCCCCACCTACAAGGCCGCGTACACCGGCATGCTGAAGGCCTTCCTCGACCGCTACCCCAACAACGGCCTCGACGGGGTGACCGCGTTCCCGGTGATGACCGGCGCCTCGCTCGTGCACGCGATGGCCGTCGACACGCAGCTTCGGCCGGTGCTCGTCGAGCTGGGCGCGTCGGTCCCCACCCGCGGGCTGTTCTTCGAGATGTCGCAGATGGGCCAGCTCCAGGAGGTCGTCGACGCGTGGGCCGAGGCGAACCTCACCAGCCGCATCCGCGCGGGGGCCGACGCATGAGCACGACCGTCGACATCGATCCGCGCCACTTCCGCGACGTCCTCGGCCACCTGCCGACCGGCGTCACGGTGATCACCGCCCACGGCGCCGACGGACCGGCCGGGATGGCGGCCAACTCGGTGACGTCCGTGTCGCTGGACCCGCCGATGGTGCTGTTCTGCCCGGGCAAGTCCTCGACGACGTGGCCCAAGCTGCGCGAGGCCGGCGCGTTCTGCATCAACGTCATGGCCGGCCACCACGAGGAGGTCACGCGCCGGTTCGCCGCGCGGGAGGCCGACCGCTTCGCCGGCGTCGACTGCACGCACCGCGAGACCGGGCCGGCGCTCACCGACGCCGTCGCCTGGATCGAGTGCCGCCTGCGCGACGAGCACGACGCGGGCGACCACACGATCGTGGTGGCCGACGTGGTGGCGATCGAGGCGACGACGGTCGGCGAGATCGAGCCGCTCGTCTTCTTCAACGGCCGCTACGGATCGTTCCGCCCGGCGCTGGAGGCCTGAGCGCGTCAGGCCGCGCGGGCCAGCGGCGCCCGCGCGGCGATGTGCGCGGCGAGGTGCTCGGCGTCGCGGGCGACGCCGGCGAAGCGCCCGCTGCCCCACGTGTGCAGCCACGGCAGCCCGACGACGTACAGGCCCGGGACCGTGGTGACGCCGCGGTGGTGCACCGGGTACCCGGCGCCGTCGAACGCGGGGACCTCCACCCACGACCAGTCGGTGCGAAATCCCGTGCACCACACGATCGCGCCGACGTCGGCGACCGGCAGCGACGACGGGCCGGACCGCGCCGGCCGCCAGACCGGCTCGTAGGGCGGCGCGGGCGGCGGCGCGTCGGCGCCGGTGCGCTCGATCCAGGCGTCGATCGACGCGTTGATGCGGTCGTAGGTCGCGTCGGCGGCGTCGAGGTTGGCGGCCAGGTCGCCGGCGAACCGGAGCGCGCCGCGCTCGACCCCGGTGAGGCGGCCGTGGAGGACCATCCCCTCCAGCGCGAACGCGCGCAGGTCGATGTCGTGCCCGCCGTCGCGGCCGGTGACGTAGTGGTTGGCCTCGTGGCGGGCGGCGAGCCCCTCGGGATGCCGGTCGATGGGGACGTCGTAGTGGCCCATGTCCTCCAGCCAGGCGACGACGTCGCGTCCGCGGTGGGTCCGCGCGCATCGCGGCGCGTTGCCGACCGCCAGGTGCACGCGCCGCCCTGCGCGGTGCAGGTCCTCGGCGATCTGCGCGCCCGACTGGCCGCTGCCGACGACGAGCACGTCGCCGGCGGGCAGGTCGGCCGGCCGGCGGTACTGCGCGGAGTGCACCTGCAGGACGTCGGGGTCGATGGCCGACGCCAGGCGCGGAACGGCCGGGCGGTGGTAGCCGCCGACGGCGAGCACGACGCTCCCGGCCGCGAGGTCGCCGGCGGAGGTCGCGACCTCGAAGCCGGCGGCCGCCGGCC
>DATMSA010000103.1:0-15954 GCA_035565675.1 Capillimicrobium sp.
CTGGCCCTCATCCACACAACGCGACCGCGCCCTGTCATCCTTCATCCGCTACTACAACCGCCGAAGGCCACACACCGCCGCCGGCGGCCGCGCCCCCATCACCCGCGTCCAGCAAGTCCGCGGGCAGCACACCTAGCGCGCGGGCGCCTGGCACGATCCGCGCATGCTCACGCTCAACGGCATCGAGGACATCAAGTCGCGGGTGGGCCAGGAGCTCGGCGTCAGCGACTGGCTGGAGGTCACTCAGGAGGCGATCGACACGTTCGCGGAGGCGACCGGCGACCACCAGTTCATCCACGTCGACCCCGAGCGGGCGGCGCAGACGCCGTTCGGCGGCACGATCGCCCACGGCTACTTCACGCTCTCGCTCGCGCCGCGCTTCAGCTACGAGATGTACACGATCGAGAACGTCGCGTTCGCGCTGAACTACGGCGCCAACCGCGTGCGCTTCCCGGCCCCGCTGAAGGTCGGCTCCAAGGTGCGCATGCGCGCGGTCCTGAGCAACGTCGAGGACGTTCCCGGCGGCGTGCAGCTCACGACGACGTGCACGTTCGAGGTCGAGGGCGGCGAGAAGCCGGTCTGCGTGGCCGAGACGCTCACGCGCGTGTTCGGGGGCTGAGTCAAGGGCGCGCCGCGGCGCGCCGATGACCGGCCCATGTGCACCCGCATCTTCTGGAACGACAACCCCATCGCGAAGGTCGTCTCGCGCACGATCGACTGGGAGGTCAGCGACGAGCCCGGCATGTGGGTGCTGCCGCGCGGTCTGCGGCGCGGCGGCGACAGCGGCCCCGGTGCCGCGACGTGGACGTCGCGCCACGGCAGCGTGTCGATGAGCGCGTGGAACGCCGGCACCGGCGAGTGCGTCAACGAGCACGGCCTGGCCGCGCACTGCCTCTACCTCGGCGAGGCGCGCTACGAGCCCGAGGACGGGCGCCCGACGATCTCCAACGTGATGTGGACGCAGTACGTCGTCGACAACTTCGCGACGGTCGCCGAGGCGCTCGACGGCCTGCGGGAGGTCCGCGTGGTGCCGATGCGCATCCACGGCCAGGACATGCCGCTGCACCTCGCGCTCGAGGATCCCAGCGGCGACAGCGCGATCGTCGAGATGCTCGACGGCCGCCCCGTCGTCAACCACGGGCGCGAGCACACGGTGATGGCCAACGACCCCAGCTACGAGAAGCAACTCGCCAACGCGCGCCGCTACGAGGTCTTCGGCGGCGACCAGCATCTGCCCGGCGACATCATCTCGGCCGACCGGTTCGTGCGCGCGAAGTACTTCCTGGAGCACCTGCCCGAGCCCGCCAACGAGCTCGAGGCGGTCGCCGGCGTGGTCGGCCTGGCGCGCAACGTGTCGATCCCCTTCGGCGCGCCCGACAACCTGTTCCCGTCCTACCCGACGTGGTGGCTGAGCGCGGCGGACCTGACGAACCGCGTCTACGGCTTCCAGTCGACGCGCTCGCCGAGCTTCATCTGGCTGGACCTGCGCGAGCTGGACGTCTCGGAGGGCGCCGGCGTGCGCATGCTCGACCCGACCGACGTCACGCTCGTCGGCGACGTGCGCGACCGGCTGCGGCCGGCGGAGCTGCCGTTCGGCCTGCCGGCGACCGCCGCGGCGTAGCCGCTCAGCGCAGCCGCACGATCGGGCCGGGCGCGTCGCCGACCACGATGCGGTAGCGCCCCGGCCCGGGCAGCCCGACCTTGTAGCGGCGCGTCGTGCCCAGCCGCGTCTCGCCCACGCGCGTCCAGCGGTCGCCGGTGCGGCGCTGCAGGATCACGGACGTGCCGGGCGCGGCCGGGTAGGCGGAGCCGACGACGCGCGGGCCGCGCAGGCCGGCGCGCGCGATCGTCGCGCCGCCCGAGTCCGAGCCGCCCTGGCCGCCCGGCTTGCCGCCGCCGGGCTTGTCGCCCCCGGGCGCCGGCGCGTCGGTCTCGGCGGGCACCTCGACCTCGGCGGTCGCGGCGTTGAACGACATCCACGTGTCGCGCAGCCCGAAGCGGCTGCGGAGCTGGTCGCCGGTGACGGTCGTGTTCCCGCCGGTGCCGACGACGACCGCGCGGACCACCCGCGGCGAGGCGCCGCGCCTGGTCACGCGGATGCCCTTCAGGCGGCCCTTTACGAGCGAGCCGAGCTTGGCCGTCGCGGCCGCGCGCGACATGCGGATCGGCCCCCAGCGGTGGTAGGGCGAGGCGTCGTCGAAGGGGTCGGGGACGCCGCGCAGGTAGGGCTGCGGCTCGGCGCCCGACCACACGTTCTCGATGTTCTCGGTGTGGCCGCCGGAGGTGGAGAAGAAGTAGCTCGTGATCGGCTCGCCCTCGTAGGTGACGACCTGGCCGGCGGTCGCGTTGACGGCCTTGTTCGTGTTCGGGTGCTCGCCGACCACGCCGCGGTACACCTGCGAGCGCGTGTCGGGGTACTGGTCCCAGCCGTTCTCGCCGCCGCGGCTGGTCGTGATCGCGTAGCCGCGCGCCGCGACCGCCTGGGCGCGCAGCGCCGCGGCCGGCCACGACGGGATCGCCTCGTTGGCGATGACGCCGGCGACGTACTGCTCCAGGCCGACCGCGTTGATCGCCAGCACCTCGCCCATCGAGCCGGGGCGGAACTCGAACCAGCCGCGGTACGTGCCGTTGGGGACGCCGTTGCCGGCCGTGCCGAGCAGCTTGATCGGCGCGTCGTCGGCGTTCGTGACGCGCATCGGCGCCTTGAAGCGCGCGATCGCCCGGCCGCGCTCGTTGAGCAGCGCGACCTGGTCGCCCGACGCGCGCGCGCCGTACGTGCTCGCGGGGTCGAGCTTCTTCGTCCCGGCGTTCGTGGCGTTCGTGAAGCGCGCCGTCTGCGGCGACTGCAGCAGGACGCGCACGACCGTGCCCTCGGGCGCCTGGCCGATCTCGGTGCCCTGGAAGAAGTGCGCGAGGATCCGCTGGTGGTCCCAGCCCTCCTTGGCCATCCCGGCCGCGCCGTACTGGCTCATGCCGATGCCGTGGCCGAAGCCGGCGCCGTTGATCGTCAGCGTCGCCGCGGCGCCCGCGGGGGCGGCGGCGAGGGCGGCGGCGACGGCGATGAGGGGGGCGGTACGACGCATTCGGCCTTGGGAACTCACGGGACGGTTTGGAGTTTCGGTCGAGCGAGTAGGGTCCCGGGCGGATGAGCACGCGGCGCGCGTCGGACCTGTTCGTCGAATGCCTCGAGGCCGAGGGCGTGCGGCACGTCTTCGGCATCCCCGGCGAGGAGACCCTCGACCTCAACGAGTCGCTCGAGGACTCGACGGTCGCGTTCGTCCCCGTCCGGCACGAGCAGGGCGGCGCCTACATGGCCGACATGGTAGGAAGGCTCACCGGACGCGCCGGCGTCTGCCTGGGCACGCTCGGGCCCGGCGCGACGAACCTCGTCACCGCGGTCGCCGACGCCTACCTCGACCGCGCGCCGCTCGTCGCCCTCACCGGCCAGGGCGACCTGGAGCGCATGCACAAGGAGTCGCACCAGTACATCGACCTGGTCGACGTGATGCGGCCGATCACGAAGTGGAACGCGCGCGTGAACGCGCCGGACATCATCCCCGAGGTCGTGCGCAAGGCGTTCAAGGTCGCCGAGTCCGAGAAGCCCGGCGCCACCCACCTGGAGCTGCCCGAGGACGTCATGGCCCAGGAGGTCGACGCGCGCCCGCTGGAGCGCCGCCGGCCCGTGCAGCCCGAGCCGGGCGCGCGCGAGCTGCTGAAGGCCGCCGACGTCATCCGCGCCGCGATCAACCCGGTCGTGCTGGCCGGCAACGGCGTCGTGCGCGCCGGCGCCGCGCCCGCGCTGCGCGAGTTCGCGCGCGCGACCGGCATCCCGGTCGCCGAGACGTTCATGGGCAAGGGCGTCCTCGACTACACCGACCCGCACGCGCTGGGCACGGTCGGCCTGCAGTCGCGCGACTACGCGATGGCCGGCTTCGAGGACGCCGACGTGGTCATCGCGGTCGGCTACGACCTCGTCGAGCACTCGCCCGAGCACTGGAACCCGCGCCGCGACAAGCGGATCGTCGTCATCGACTCCGTCCAGGCCGAGATCGACGCCTACTTCCAACCCGAGGTCGAGCTCGTCGGCGACATCTACCACGTGCTCACCCGCCTGGCCGAGGAGGGCCGCCACGTGCGGTTCGCCGACCGGCCCGGCGCCACCCGCCTGCGCGACGTCGTGCTCGGCCGCTTCGAGGCCGCCAAGGACGACGACGCGTTCCCGATGCAGCCGCCGCGGGTGCTGTGGGAGATCCGCCAGGCGCTGGGCCGCGACGACGTCCTCGTGTCGGACGTGGGCCTGCACAAGCTGTGGATCGGGCGCATGTTCCCCGCGCACGAGCCCAACACGGTGCTGATCGCCAACGGCCTGGCCGGCATGGGCTTCGCGATCCCGTCGGCGATCGCCGCCAAGCTCGTGCACCCCGAGCGCAACGTCGTCACGGTCAACGGCGACGGCGGCGCGCTGATGAACTTCCAGGAGCTCGAGACGGCGGCGCGCCTGCGCACCCCGACGGTCAACGTTGTGTGGGAGAACCGCCAGTTCGGCTCGATCGTGTGGAAGCAGGACAAGAAGTTCGGCCGCCACTTCGGCACCGACTTCACCAACCCCGATTTCGTGAAGCTCGCCGAGGCCTTCGGGCTGCCGGCGTGGCGATGCGAGGCCGTGGACGACTTCGGGCGTAGGCTTCGCCACGCCCTCACTCTTGACGTGCCCTCGGTGATCGTGGTCCCGATCGACTACTCGATCGACGTGGCGATCTCCGAGGAGCTGGGAACCGAAACGGTGGTGACGTGAACATGGCCGCAACCGCGAGCGCATCCGAGCAGGCGATCCTCGACGCCGTCCCCAAGCAGCTGCTGATCGGCGGCCGCTGGGTCGACGGCTCCGCAGGGACGCTGGGGGTCGAGGATCCGGCGACGGGCGAGACGCTGTGCGAGATCGCCGACGCGTCGGTCGACGACGCCAGGGCGGCGCTGGCCGCCGCCGACGAGGCCTTCAAGACGTTCCGCGGGATGGCCCCGCGCGAGCGCGGCGACATCCTGCGCCGCGCGTACGAGGCGATCGTCGCGCGCGCCGACGAGCTGGCGCTGCTGATGACGATGGAGATGGGCAAGCCGCTGGCCGAGGCCAAGGGCGAGGTCACCTACGGCGCGGCGTTCCTGCGCTGGTACGCCGAGGAGGCGGTGCGCATCAACGGCCGCTTCACGGTCAACGAGGCGGGCGCCGGCCGGGTGCTGACGATGAAGCAGCCGGTGGGGCCGTGCCTGTTCATCACGCCGTGGAACTTCCCGCTGGCGATGGGCACGCGCAAGATCGGCCCGGCGATCGCGGCGGGCTGCTCGATGGTCGTCAAGCCGGCCAAGCAGACGCCGCTGTCGATGCTGATGCTGGCGAAGATCCTCGAGGAGGCGGGGCTGCCGGGCGGCGTGCTGAACGTCGTGACCGCGTCGTCGTCGGGGTCGATCATGGAGCCGCTGATCAAGGACCCGCGCCTGCGCAAGCTGTCGTTCACGGGGTCGACCGAGGTGGGCCGCACGCTGATCGCCCAGTCGGCCGACCAGGTGCTGAAGGTGTCGATGGAGCTGGGTGGCAACGCCCCGTTCCTGATCTTCGAGGACGCCGACCTGGACGCCGCCGTGGACGGGGCGATGATCGCCAAGATGCGCAACGGCGGCGAGGCGTGCACGAGCGCCAACCGCTTCCACGTGCACGAGTCGGTCGCCGACGAGTTCGCGCGCCGCCTCGCCGAGCGGATCGGCGCGATGAAGGTCGGCCGCGGCACCGAGGACGGCGTGACGATGGGGCCGCTGATCGACGACGCCCAGCGCTCCAAGGTCGCCGAGCTGGTCGACGACGCGGTCGGCAAGGGCGCCAAGGTGCTGTGCGGCGGCGAGCGCGTCGACGGGCCCGGCTACTTCTACGCGCCGACCGTGCTGGCCGACATCCCCGACGACGCGAACCTGCTGCGCGAGGAGATCTTCGGCCCGGTCGCCCCGGTGACGACGTTCTCCACCGAGGACGAGGCGATCGCGCGCGCCAACGACACCGAGTACGGCCTCGTCGCCTACGTCTACACGCAGGACGTCAACCGCGCCTTCCGCGTGATCGAGCGCCTCGACACCGGCATGATCGGACTCAACCAGGGCCTGGTCTCCAACGCCGGCGCCCCGTTCGGCGGCTGGAAGCAGTCCGGCTTCGGCCGCGAGGGCGGCCCGGAGGGCATCGAGGAGTACCTCGAGACGAAGTACGTCGCGCTCAACGTGGGAAGCTAGGAGCTCTCGCCCAGGAGGCTCGGTTCCCAGCTTCCTCAGCGGGTGTTCGCCCTGAGGGCGAAGCCCGCGGGGCTCCGGCCCGACATTGCTGGTACGGCATGCGGCGGCCCGGCGACGGGCCGCCGCATGCGTGACGCTCGCTGACATCCGCCCCGACTGACCGGCCGCCCCTGGGCGCTCCGCTCGCGGATGTCCCTCGTCCGACCGTCCCGCGTCCTCGACGCCGACGCCGCGCAGCGGCCCGCCGCGACCCTGTCCCCGGGCGAGCGCACCCGCGCGGAGCTGACGCTCCTGGGGCAGCGTCGCGCGCCGTGCCTGCTGCTCGACGAGCCGACCAACCACCTCGACGTCGAGTCGCTCGAGGTGCTGGAGGCGGCGCTGGCCGGCTGGCCGGGGCGCTCGTCGTGGCCACCCACGACCTGCGGCTGCGCGACGGACCGGACCTCACGCGGGAGGTCGCGCTGTGAGCCGCCGGGCGGTCAGGCCAGCAGCGCGTCGAACAGGCGCATCGCCCGCGCGCGCACGTCGCCGGCCATCAGTCGCTCGGTCTCCTCGGCCAGCCCCTCGGGCACGCGGGCGGTCTCGCGGAACGCCTCCATCCAGGCGCCCACGATCGCCGCGTCGACCTCCGGGTGGAACTGCAGCCCCACGTGCGGGCCCAGCCGCCACGCCTGGACACCGCTCTCGTTGCGGGCCAGCACCTCGGCGTCGGACGGCGGGAGGATCTCGTCGCGGTGCCACTCCAGCCAGGGCCCGTCGTCGATGAGGTCGGGCACGCGCGTGCCGATGTGGAACCAGCCGATCTCCGGGCGCGCGGCCCGGCGCACGCCGCCGCCCAGCGCGCGCGCCAGCGACTGGCCGCCGAAGCAGATCCCCAGGATCGGCACGCCGGCCTGCGCCGCCTCGGCGAGCACGCGCTGCTCGGTCGCCTGCCAGGCGACCGTGTCGTCGTCGGCGGCCTCCTCGGACCCCAGCGAGATCAGCCGGTCGTGCTCGTTGAGCGACGCCGGCGGGTGCTCGCCGAGGTCGAGGCGCACGACGTCGAGCGTCCAGCCGCGCGCCCGGGCCCACTCCCCGAGCAGGCCCGGCGGCGCGTCGGCGTCGTGCTGGAGGATCAGAGCGCGCAGGGGCCCGCCTCCGGTGGGAGCACCCGAAAGCCCTCGGTCATCGCCGCGGCCACCGTCGGCACCCTGCTGGCGCTCTCAACTACGCCTGGTCGGCGTCGGGATGCGCGGCCGACCCGCGCGCCATCTTGCGCAGGTCCATCGCCTTCTCGTACGTCTCCTCGTCGACGCCGTGCTCGAGCGCGACGTCGCGCAGCATGCGGCCGGTCGACGCGGCGGTCTTGACGATGTGGCCGGCCTTGTCGTAGCCGATGTGCGGGTTCAGGGCGGTCGCGGCCGCGAGCGTGGACTCGGCCGAGCGGCGGCAGCCCTCCTCGTTGGCCTCGATGCCGTCGATGCACTTGTCCACGAACAGCCGCGACGTCGTCGACAGCAGGTGGATCGAGCCGAGCAGGTTGCGCGCGATCAGCGGGATGCGCACGTTCAGCTCGAACTGGCCCTGCATGCCGCCGATGGTGATCGCGGTGTCGTTGCCGATCACCTGCGCGGCGACCTGCAGCACGACCTCGGGGATCACCGGGTTGACCTTGCCCGGCATGATCGAGGAGCCCTTCTGCAGCTCGGGCAGGAAGAGCTCGCCGATGCCCGCGCGCGGGCCGGAGCCCATCAGCGCCAGGTCGTTGGCGATCTTCGTCAGCGACACGGCGACGACCTTCAGCGCGCCGGACAGCTCGACGAGCGCGTCGCGGTTGGCCTGCGCCTCGAACGGGTCCTCGGGCCCGCGAATGTCCAGGCCGCTCTGCTCGGCCAGCTTCGAGCGCACGAGCGCGGCGAACTTCGGGTGCGTGTTCAGGCCGGTGCCGGTGGCGGTGCCGCCGAGCGGGATCTGCGCGACCTGCGGCAGCGCGTTGCGCACGCGGCGGGCGCCGAGGCGGATCTGCGCGGCGTAGCCGGAGAACTCCTGGCCGAGCGTGACCGGCACCGCGTCCATCAGGTGGGTGCGCCCGGACTTGACGATGTCGTGGAACTCGTCGGCCTTGACGGTCAGCGCGCTCTCGAGGTGCTCGAGCGCGGGCAGCAGCCGGTGGGTGGCCTCGTCGAGCGCCGCCAGGTGGACCGCGCTGGGGAAGACGTCGTTGGACGACTGGCCCATGTTCACGTGGTCGTTGGGATGGGCCTCGTCGCCGGCGAGCTTGGCGATCACCTCGTTGGCGTTCATGTTCGACGAGGTGCCCGACCCGGTCTGGAAGACGTCGATCGGGAACTGGTCGTCGTACTCGCCCGCGCCGACCTTGTCGCCCGCCTGGGCGATGCGCTCGGCGACCGCGGGGTCGAGCTGGCCCAGCTCGGCGTTCGTGCGGGCCGCCGCCGCCTTGATGCGCCCCAGCCAGTGGATGACCGCGGCGGGGACGCGCTCGCCGGACACCGGGAAGTTCTCGATCGCCTTGGACGTCTCGCCGCCCCAAAGCTGCTGCTCGGTCGTGCTCATGATGCGTCCACGTTACGCGCTTTCAGCCGAGGAACGCGGCCAGCTCGCGGGCCACGCCGACCGGATCGTCGTAGGCGACCAGGAAGCCGGTCTTGCTGAGGACGCGAAGCTGTCCCTGGGCCAGCAGGTCGAGCGCCTCCTCGGCCGTCTCCAGCGGGTGGCGCGGGTCCTCGTCGGCCCACAGCAGCAGCGTCGGGCAGCGCAGCGAGGCCAATTCGTCCAGCGCCTCCCGGCGGGCCCCGCGCGGCGGCCACACGCGGGCGAACTTCGCCCACGAGCGGGCGAGGTTCGCGTTGCCGCCGGCGTCGGCGACCGCGTGGCGGACGAGGTCGCGAGCGGCCGGGTTGCGCTGCGCGGTGAGCCGCACCCCGACCTCGGGGCGCATCGCCAGCTTCGCGCCGTGGGCGACCGCCCGGTCCAGCAGCGGGACGGCGCCGATGCGGGCCGCCATCCGCCACGCCCGGCGCGGCGGTGGCGGGCGGTGCAGCGGCGAGGGCATCAGCACGAGCCGGGCCGGGGAGAGGAGCCCGCCGGCGGCGGCGCGCAGCGCGAGCTCGGCGCCCAGCTCGTGTCCGGCGACGAGCGGCCGCGGGCCGCACGTGTCGCGCACGAACCCGGCGATGACCTCGGTCATCCACTCCAGCGTGTACGGGTGGCGCGGGCGGTCCTCGGAGTCGCCGTGCAGCGGCAGGTCCGGCAGCACCACCCGGTAGCGCACCGCGAGGTCCTCGACGATCGGGACGAACTCGCGGTGCGACAGCGTCGCCGAGTGCAGGATCGCCAGCCCCGGTCCGGTGCCGGTCTCCCGGTAGGCGACGCGCGCGCCGTCCGTGTGGTGGTAGAGACGGAGCTTCATCGCCGCCGACGATCGTAGACCCGCGGCGCCGGCCGGCGCGGCGCTCAGCCCGACGCCGGCGGCAGCGTGACCGAGCCGTCGGGGCCCAGCGCGAACGACGGGTTGTGGGCGACCTCCCACACGTAGCCCTCGGGGTCGGCGAACGCGCCCGAGTAGCCGCCCCAGGACTGCCGCGTCCCGGGGCGCACGAGGCGGCCGCCCGCCGCCTGCGCCTCGGCCAGGACGGCGTCGACCTCCTCCGGGGAGGCGACGTTGTGGGCCAGCTCGAGGCCGGGCGCGCCGTGGCCGCCCACCTCGGTCCACAGCGCGAAGACCAGCGGGCCGGCCTGGAAGAAGGCGACCTCGTCGTCGGGGCGCCATGGGGCGCCCCAGCCGAGCCGCTCGTAGAACGCGGACATGCGGTCGACGTCGCGGACGCCGAGGGTGATGAGGCTGATGCGCGGCTGCATGGGGACAGTCTCCCGATCCCTCCCCGAACCTGCGCGCGGGCGACGCAAACCTGCGCAAAGTCGCGCACGGTCTCACGCGCGCGGGCGCGCGCCGCGATGAATGCGCCATGAGCCAGACCGTTCCCACCCGCCGCCTGGGGCTGACCGCGTCGCAGGCCGCGCGCGCCCTCGGCGTGTCGGTCAGCACCATCCGCCGCTGGTCCGACAGCGGCGCGCTGCCCGGCTACCGCACCCCCGGCGGACAGCGCCGCTTCAGCCGCGAGCAGCTCGACGCGTTCGTCGCCTCGCTCGAGGGCGGCGACCGCGACGATCGCCCGGCGTCGTAGGTGCGCCGCCGCCTCCTTCCCGCGCACGGGATCCTGCGCGGTGCACGCCGGGTTGCGCGCCTTGCGCAAACCTCCCCGAACCTCGACAACTGTGGCGTGAGCGTCGTGCGCACCAACGCGGCCGCCGCCATGCTCGGCGTCAGCCCGAACACCCTGCGCTCCTGGGAGCGCCGGTTCGGCTACCCGCGCCCGCGGCGCACGCAGGGCGGGCACCGCCAGTTCGATCTCGCCGAGATCGAGGCGCTGCGCCAGGCCTTCCAGGAGACGCACAACATCTCCTCGGCGATCTCGATCGCGCGCCAGCGCGGCGAGGGGCCGGCGTCGCCGGCGCGCCTGGCCGACGCGTTCGCCCGCTTCGACGAGCAGCGCGCCGACCGGCTGCTCGAGGAGAGCCTCGCCGTCCGCTCCGTGGAGCGCACGATCGAGGAGGTCCTGCTCGTCGCCGTCGACACCTGCGCCGCCGAGCACCTGCCGGCCGGGCGCTCGCCCGAGCTGGGCTTCGCGTGGCGCTACGCGACCGGCTGGCTGGCCGCCAACCAGCGCGTCGCCCCGCCCGCGCACCGCGCCGACGGCGTCATGCTCTTCGACGCGACCGCCCCGCTGGACGTCGACGCGCTGCGCGTGCAGGCGCTCGAGCTCGCGCTGCGCCGCAGCGGCGTGCGCACGCTCACGCTGAGCGCCGACCTCGACCACGAGCGCATCTCGCGCGCCCTGCGCGCGCTGCGCCCGACCGCCCTCGTGCTCGCCGGCCGCGGCGCGTCGCTGGACCGCCTCGGCCAGCTCGTGTACGCCGCGCGCCGCCACGCCGCCGGCGTCGAGGTCCTCGACTACTGCGGGGCGCTGCCCGACACGGGCGCGTCCACCGTCACGAAGCTCGGCTCGGCGCCGCTGGCCGCCCGCGACCGCATCCTGGACCGCCTCGCCCACCGCGAGCCGGCCAACCTGGACGACGCGTTCGCGGCGCTCATGCACTCGCGCTGAGCGCGCGAGTTCGCGGGCCTGAGCCGTCCGCCGCGCCGGATACGTTCCCGCGCGCGATGAGTCTCGTACCCGGCGACCCGCTGGCCCACCGCGCGCTCGAGTCGCTGTTGCGCGCGGAGTCGCAGGTTCGCCGCCGGCTGTCGGCCGACCTGGAGCGCGAGGGGCTGTCGGCCACGGGCTTCTCGGTGCTCGTCGTGCTCACCACCGCGGGGGGCGAGCTGGAGCTGCGCACGCTGCGCCACCGGCTGCGCACGTCGAAGGCCAACGCGACCGAGGTCGTCACGACGCTCGAGGCGCGCGGGCTCGTCATCCGGCGGCGCCTGCCGCACGACCGGCGCGCCGCCTCGGTGCTGCTCACGCCGGCCGGGCGCGAGGTCGTCGACCGCCTGTTCCCCGAGCACACCGAGCGCGTCGCGGCCGCCTTCAGCGTCCTCGACGACCACGAGAAGCGCTCGCTCGCCGAGATCTGCCGCAAGCTCGCGGCGTAGCGGGCTACAGCACGGCGACGCAGACCGCGGCGAACTGCAGCGCGGCCGCGGCGATCACGAGGGCGTGGAAGACCTCGTGGTAGCCGAAGACCTGCGGGATCGGATCGGGGCGGCGGGTGGCGTAGACGATCGCGCCGACCGTGTAGAGCACGCCGCCCGCGGCGATCAGCGTCGTGGCGGCGACGCCGGCGTGCTCGACGAGCTGCGGGAACGCGATCACCGCCACCCAGCCCAGCGCGACGTAGGCCGCGGCGGCCACGCCCTTGGGCGCGTGGATCCACACGAGCTTGACGACGATCCCGGTGAGCGCGCCCGCCCACACGACGATGAGGATCGCGTCGGCCAGCGGGCCCTGCAGCACGAGCAGCGCGAACGGCGTGTACGTGCCGGCGATGAGCAGGAAGATCATCGCGTGGTCGGCGCGGCGCATCCAGGCGCGCGCGGTGGCCGACCGCCACGGGATGCGGTGGTACAGCGCGCTCACGCCGAACAGGCCGGCGACCGAGATCGCGTAGACGGTCAGCGCCGCCCGCGCGCGGCCGTCGGGGGCGAGCGCGACGAGCACGATCCCGGCCGCGACCGCGGCGACGAACGCCCACGCGTGGGTGCGCCCCCGCCAGCGCGGGCGGGCGGCGACGTCGGGGATCACGGGCATCGCGGTCACGGACTGAACGGTAGGGCTCATGTGCGCCTGGTTCTTGCCCGATTCGTTCGCAGACCACACGCACGAATCCCACATCGAGCCGCGACTATTGTGACACTCATGCCAATGCGCGCCGATGCGCCCGCCCGCGACCACCCCTGGGAGGAGCTGCCGCCGGAGCTCGCCGGCGTCCTGCGCCCGGCGCTGCCGGGCCTGGCCGAGGCGATCATCAGCGCGATCGCCGAGCAGATCCCGGAGTACAAGCGGCCGATCGAGGGCGCGTTCGGCCGCGGCCTGCGCGTCGGCGTCGTCGACGCCCTCGAGCGCTTCGTGCGGCTCATCGAGGAGCCGCAGCTGCGCGTGGAGGAGTCGCCCGTCTACCGGGCGCTGGGCCGGGGCGAGATGCGCGCCGGCCGCAGCCTCGACTCGCTCCAGGCCGCCTACCGCCTCGGCGCCCGCCTGGCCTGGCGCCACCTGGCCGACGCCGCGACCGCGGCCGCGCTCCCGCCCGAGACGCTGCCGACGCTGGCGGAGGCGATCTTCGCCTACATCGACGAGCTCGCCGCCCAGTCGGTCGAGGGCTACGCCGAGGCGCAGTCGCTGGCCGCCGGCGAGCGCAGCCGCCGCCGCGCGCGGCTGCTGGAGCTGCTGCTCGACGAGGCCGTCGCCGACCGCGAGAGCGTCGAGGCGGCCGCCGCGCGCGCGGGCTGGACCGTCCCGCGCACGCTCGCCGCGGTCGCCCTGCAGCGCGGGGCCGACGCCGACGCGCTCGCGCGCCGCCTGGGCCCCGACGTCCTCGCCGGCCGCGCCGCCGACGGCCCGTGCGCGCTCGTGCCCGACCCCGCCGGCCCGGGCCGCGCCGACCAGCTCGAGGCGGCGCTGCGCGGCCGCGCGGCCGCGATCGGGCCGCTCGTCGAGCCGCTCCAGGCGGCCGCCTCGCTGCGACCCGCCCGGCGCCTGCTGGCCGTCGCCGCGCCGGTCGCGGACCGCGCGCTGCGCGTCGACGACCACCTCGCGACGCTCGCGCTCGACGCCGCCCGCGAGCCGCTGGCCGCGCTCGCCGCCCGCCGCCTGGCGCCGCTGCGCGGACGCACCAGCGCGTCGCGCCAGCGGCTGGCCGAGACGCTGCTGGCATGGCTGGAGCTGCAGGGCAGCGCGCCCGCCGTCGCGCGCCGGCTGCACGTGCACCCGCAGACCGTCCGCTACCGCCTGGCCCGCCTGAGGGAGGCGCTCGGCGACCAGCTCGACGACCCGCAGGCCCGCTTCGAGCTGCAGCTCGCGCTGCGCGCCGAGGCGCTCGCGCGCCCCTCCTAGACTCAGCGGCCCATGTCGGTCGATCCCAACGTCAGGTTCCCCAAGCTCGAGGAGGCGGTGCTCGCGCGCTGGCGCGAGCGCGACGTGTTCCGCGAGTCGCTGCGCCGCCGCGAGGGGGCGCCGACGTGGGTGTTCTACGAGGGGCCGCCCACCGCCAACGGGCGCCCCGGCAGCCACCACGTCCTGTCGCGCGTCTTCAAGGACATCTTCCCGCGCTTCAAGACAATGCGCGGCTTCCGCGTCGACCGCAAGGGCGGCTGGGACACCCACGGGCTGCCGGTCGAGATCGCCGTCGAGCAGCAGCTCGGCATCTCGACCAAGCACGAGATCGAGGAGTTCGGCATCGCCGAGTTCAACCGGCGCTGCCGCGAGTCGGTGTTCGAGTTCCTCGAGGACTGGAACGCGCTGACCGAGCGCATCGGCTTCTGGGTCGACCTCGAGCACGCCTACCGCACGCTCGACCCGACCTACATCGAGTCGGTGTGGTGGGCGCTGCGC
Organism: Capillimicrobium sp.; assembly: GCA_035565675.1. Taxonomy (GTDB): domain Bacteria; phylum Actinomycetota; class Thermoleophilia; order Solirubrobacterales; family Solirubrobacteraceae; genus Capillimicrobium. Next base: position 14,382 of record DATMSA010000103.1, read on the forward strand.
CAGATCCACGACAAGGGCCTGCTCTACGAGGGCCACAAGGTCGTCCCGTACTGCCCGCGCTGCGGCACCGCGCTGTCCAGCCACGAGGTCGCGCTCGGCTACGAGGACGTCGCCGACCCCTCGGTGTACGTGCGCTTCAAGGTCACCGAGGGCGCCGGCCCCGTGCAGCCCGGCGACGACCTGCTCGTGTGGACGACGACGCCCTGGACGCTCGTCTCCAACGCCGCCGTCGCCGCCCACCCCGAGCTCACCTACGTGCGCGCGACGTACCCGCAGGGCGTCGCCGTGCTGGCCGAGGAGCTCGTCGAGCGGGTGCTGGGCGAGGACGCCGAGATCCTCGAGCGCTTCCCCGGCAGCGCGTTCGAGGGCGCCCGCTACGAGCCGCCGTTCCCGTTCCTGCCCGCCGCCGAGTACGGCGAGCGCGGCCACACCGTGCTGCTGGGCGACTTCGTGACCGCCACCGACGGCACCGGCCTGGTGCACACCGCGATCGCGTTCGGCGAGGACGACTTCCAGCTCGGCCTGCGCTACGGCCTGAACGTCGTCAACCCGGTCCGCCTCGACGGCACCTACGACGAGCGCATCGGGCCGTACGCCGGCCGCTTCGTCAAGGACGCCGACGAGGACCTGATCGAGGACCTGCGCTCCCGCGGGCGCCTGCTGCGCGCCGAGCGCTACGAGCACAGCTACCCGCACTGCTGGCGCTGCGGCACCCCGCTGCTCTACTACGCCAAGCCGTCCTGGTACATCGCCACGTCGAAGGTCCGCGACCGGCTGCTGGCCGCCAACGAGACCGTCAACTGGCACCCGCCGCACATCAAGCACGGGCGCTTCGGCGACTGGCTGGAGAACAACGTCGACTGGGCGCTGTCGCGCGAGCGCTACTGGGGCACCCCGCTGCCGGTCTGGCGCTGCGAGGAGGGCCACGTCCACTGCATCGGCTCGCTCGACGAGCTGGAGGAGCGCTCCGGCGTGCGCCTCGAGGACCCGCACCGCCCGTACGTCGACGAGGTCGAGTTCCCGTGCCCCGAGTGCGAGCGCACGATGCGCCGCGTCCCGGAGGTCATCGACGTGTGGTTCGACTCGGGCGCGATGCCGTTCGCCCAGTACCACGCGCCGTTCGAGAACGAGGACGAGTTCCGCGAGCACTTCCCCGCCGACTACATCTGCGAGGCGCTCGACCAGACCCGCGGCTGGTTCTACTCGCTGCTGGCGGTCTCGACGCTGCTGTTCGACCAGTCGTCGTATCGCAACGTCGTCTGCCTGGGCCTGATCCTCGACGAGGACGGCCAGAAGATGAGCAAGTCGCGCGGCAACATCGTCGTGCCGTGGGACGTGCTCGACGAGCACGGCGCCGACGCCTTCCGTTGGTACTTCTTCACGTCCAAGCAGCCGTGGGACGGCTACCGCTTCTCGCGCGACGCGATCGGCGAGGGCGTGCGCGGCTTCCTGCGCCAGCTCTGGAACACGTACGCCTTCCTGGACCGCTACCGGCCGGAGCGCCCGAGCAAGCACACCGACCTCGACCGCTGGATCCTGTCGCGCCTGTCGGGCACCGTCGCCGAGGTCACCG
>DATMSA010000104.1:0-20387 GCA_035565675.1 Capillimicrobium sp.
CTGGATCGTCGGCATGAACGCCACGCGCGCGGCGACGATCCGCCTGCGCTCCTCGTTCGACGGCGCGGTGTCGCTCGGTCGCGTGCAGACGCCGACGCTCGCGATCCTCGCCCGCCGCGAAGAGGAGATCGCGGCCTTCAAGCCCGAGCCCTACTGGATCGTCGACGCGACCTTCGAGGCCGACGGCGCCCGCCGCTACGAGGGCCGCTTCCACGCCGGCGCCCAGCCGCGCGTCGCCACCGCGCAGGAGGCCGAGGCGATCGTCGCCGCCGTCCGCGGCCAGCGCGGCACGATCACCAAGGTCGACAAGACCAAGCGCACCGAGAAGGCGCCGCTGCTGTACGACCTCACCTCGCTGCAGCGCGACGCCAACACCCGCTTCGGCTTCAGCGCCCGCCGCACGCTGGCCGCCGCCCAGCGCCTCTACGAGGAGCACAAGGCGCTCACGTACCCGCGCACGAACTCGCGCTACCTGACCAGCGACATGGTCGGCGAGATCAAGCCGACGGCCGCGCTGCTGGGCGGCCAGCCCGACTACCGGGCCGCCGCCGAGTACGTCACCGGCCTGGACCTGCTGCCGCTGGCCCGCGTCGTCGCCGACGACAAGGTCGGCGACCACCACGCGATCATCCCCACCCGCGCCGAGCACCGCGTCGAGAAGATGAGCGACGACGACCGGCGCATCTACGACCTCGTCGTGCGGCGCTTCCTGGCCGTCTTCCATCCCGACGCCGTGTTCGAGAACACGCGCGTGGAGACGACCGTCGCCGAGCACGTGTTCCGCACGCGCGGCAAGATCCTGGTGGTGCCCGGCTGGCGCGGCGTGTACGGCGAGCTGGCCGAGGGCGAGCAGGGTGCCGACGACGACGAGGGCCGCGAGCAGCAGCTCCCGCGCCTGGAGCAGGGCGAGGACGTCGAGACGCGCGAGGTCGCCGCGGCCGAGAAGGAGACCAAGCCGCCGCGCCGCTACAGCGACGCGTCGCTGCTGGCCGCGATGGAGACCGCCGGCAAGCTCGTCGAGGACGAGGAGCTGCGCGAGGCGATGAAGGACTCCGGGATCGGCACGCCGGCCACGCGCGCGGCGATCATCGAGCGCCTCATCGACGTCGGCTACGTCGAGCGCGACGGCCGCTCGCTGGTCTGCACCGAGAAGGGCGTCAACGTCATCCGCCTGCTCGACAACCACCCGCTGACGTCGCCGTCGCTGACCGGCGACTGGGAGCACCGGCTGGCGAAGATCGAGACCGGCGAGGACTCGCGGCCGCGGTTCATGGCCGACATCGCCAAGTTCGCCGGCGAGACCGTGCAGGTGCTCGACGAGAAGCTCAAGGACGTGCGCATCCCGCGCGCGAACCTCGGCCCGTGCCCGGTGTGCGGGCGCGACATCGTCGAGAACCGCAAGGGCTACTCGTGCTGGTCGCGCGAGGATCCGGGCTGCGGCTTCGTGATCTGGAAGGCGAAGGCGGGCAAGACGCTGCCGCCCGCCACGGTGCGCGAGCTCGTGAAGGTCGGCTACACCGCCCGCCCGGTCACCGGCTTCCGGGGCCGCTCGGGTCGCTCGTTCCGGGCGCGCCTGGCGCTGGAGCAGACGCCCGAGGGCCGCTGGCGCGTCGAGTTCGACGAGCCGTGGGCCAAGGAGGGCGCCAAGCCGCCCGACGAGGAGACCGTGCCGACGACGGGCGCCGCCGCGGCGTCCGCTCCCGCGGAGGCGGCGTAGTCCGCACGCGGCGCGAGCGGGCGCGGGCGCAGCTCCTGGGGGAGCGGGCCGCGCGCACGCCGGTCGAGATCGTGCGGTGGCTGCTGGCCGTGCAGGCCCAGGATCCGGGCGCGTGGCCGCTGGCGCTGCGGGCGCGGGGCAGCGGGTTCGGGCGCTCCGACGCCGTCGGCGCCCGCGAGCTGGTGCGCGGCTGGCTGATGCGCGGGACGCTGCACGTCGTGTGCGGCGAGGACTGGTGGTGGCTGCACGCGCTGACCGCCCGGCGCGGGGTGGAGCGCGACGCGGCGTCGGACGCCGTCGTGGCGGTGCTCGAGGACGAGGGGCCGCTGGAGCGCCACCCGCTGATCGAGCGGCTGGCGGCGCGGGGCCTCGTGCTCGAGGGCCAGGCGTTCCCGCACCTGCTCGCGCGCTGCTGCGCGCTGGGCGACGTCGTGATGGCCGGCGAACGCTTCGTGCTCGCCCGCGACTGGGTGGGGACGCCGCCGCGGCCGGTCGACCGCGACGCGGCGCTGCGCGAGCTGGGCGTGCGCTACGCCCGCGCGCATCCGGGCGCCGGCGTCGAGGACCTGGCCGCGTGGTCGGGCCTCGGCCTGCGGGCGGCGCGCACGGCGCTGGCCGGCGTGGCGCCGGCGGCCCCGCTCGAGGAGGAGGACGGGCCGCTGGGCCCGCGCCTGCTGCCGGCGCTCGACCCGCTGCTGCTGGGCTGGCGCGACCGCACGCCCACCGTCCCCGACGCGCTGGCCCGCCGCGTCCACCCGGGCGGCGGCATGCTGCGCCCGGTCGCGCTCGACGACGGCCTCGTCGCCGGCACGTGGGGGATGCCGCGCGGCGAGCCGGCGGTCGACGCGCCCGACCCGGCGCGCTTCGCGGCCGAGGCCGCCGACGTGCGGCGGTTCGAGGCGTCCTGACGGCGACATCGCCGCGGCCGATCGGACACGATGCCGCCCGTGCCGCGCCGGATCGCCCTCGCCCTCGCCGCCGTCCTCGCGCTCGCCGCCGCGCTCCCGGCCGCGGGCGCCCGCGCCGCCGCGCCGCAGCTGCCCCCGCGCGACACGGCGATCGCCGGGGAGACGCTGCGGGTCGCGCCCGGCGTGCGCTTCTACCACCTGCTCGCCCGCGCCGCCGACCCGGCCGCGCCGCTCGTCCTCTACCTCGCCGGCGGCCCGGGCGCGTCGTCGCTGTCGCCGGCCTTCGTCGGCAACGGGCCGTGGCTGCTGGAGGACCCGTTCGCGCCCGGGACGCCGCGGGTGCGCCCGAACCCGTGGTCGTTCCACCGCCTCGCGCACGTCGTCTACCTCGACCAGCCGCGCCACACCGGCTTCTCGCACGGCCGCGCCCCGTACGTGACGACGCTGCGGGCCGCGGGCCGCGACCTCGTCGCCTGGCTGCGCGCCTTCGACCGCCGCCACCCGGAGCTCGCCGACCGGCCGCTCGTCGTGGCCGGCGAGTCGTTCGCCGGCGCGTACCTGTCGGAGCTGACCCGCCGTCTGCTCGCCGGCCAGGGTGGCGCGCACCGCTTCGCCGGCGTGTTCCTCGAGGCCCCGTCGCTCGGCCCCGCCGGCGCCGCGCCCGCGTGGACCGAGCGGGCCGCGCTGTGCCGGATGGGGCTCGTGCCCGCGGGCGCCTGCGCGCCGGGCGCGCCCGGCTCGCGCGCCGCGCTGCAGGCCGAGTCGGCGCTGACCCCGATGCGCACCGGCGTGCTGCGCTTCGGCCGCGGCCCGCGGGTGCCGCGCGCGCTGCGCGGCGTCCGCGTCCCGATGCCGCTCGACGGGCTCGAGTTCCCGGCCGGCGGCCTCGTCCGCCGCCATCTCGGCTTCTCGCCGAACCCGTACGACGTGCGGCTGCCGTGCCGGCCCAGCGGCGGCTTCCCGCCCTGGTGCTACGACCAGCGCAAGCTCACCGCGCTGCTCGACGCGCCGCGGACGCGGGCGTGGCTGGGCGGGGGCATCCCGGCGCGGCGCCCGTGGCGCTTCGCCGACTTCGCCGTCTCCGTCGCGCTGAGCTTCCGCGACCGGCCGCCGTCGAACGCCCCGTACGCGGCGGCGCTGCGGGCCGGGGTGCCGGTCACGATCGTCTTCGGCGGCCGCGACTGGATCGTCAACCCGGTCAGCGGCCGCTGGCTGGCCGACCGGATCGCCGCCGCGGCGGGCGCGGCGGCGGACCGGCTGACCGTCGTCGAGCTGGCCGAGGCCGGGCACCTCGTCGGCCACGACCAGCCGGAGGCGACGTTCCGGCTGCTGGAGCGGCTGCTCGCCGTCAGCGGCGCTTCGCCCTGAACGTCGCCGAGCCGTCGCACACGGTGATCGTCGTCGTCATCGTGAGGACGTCGAAGTCGCTCGTCGAGTAGTTCACCGACAGCTTCCCGCTGATCGTGCGCCCGCGGCGCGCGCCGTCGAAGTGCTGGTTCATCGTGACGTCGCGGTTGACGACCGCGCTGCGGCGCAGCTCGCTGACCGTCTGGTCGCCGGCGCCCAGCGTGAACGGGCCCGACGGCGTGAAGCGCTCGATCCCTGCCCGCGTCCCTCCGGTGCCCGAGGTCGCCACGCAGACGACCGGGATGGCGGCGTCGACCTTGGTCACCCGCTTGCCGGAGACCGTGAGGGTGACGTCGGAGCCGGCGGCCTTGCCCTGGTAGGTGGCGGCGGCCGCCGGGGCGGCGAGGACGAGGCAGGACGCGAGCGTGAGGAGTGTGAGACGGTGATGCATCGGATCAGCGTACGGCGCCGCCGGGCGCGCGCATCGGGGACCCCCCTCGGGCGCGCGGCGCCGTCCCCCGGGTGCGCGACGATGGGGTGCTCATGCCGCTCGCGCTCGTCACCGGCCCCGCGAACTCGGCCAAGGCCCGCGCCGTCCTCGACGGCGTGCGCGCGGCGATCGACCGCGACCCGCTGCTCGTCGTGCCGACGGGCGAGGACGTCGACCGCTACCGGCGCGAGCTGGCCGACGACGGGCTCGTGGTCGGCGTGCGGGTGCGCACGTTCGCCGGCCTCCTCGACGAGGCGGCCGAGCGCGCCGGGATCGAGGCGCGCCCGCTCGGCGAGATCGCGCGCCGGCGGGTCATGGCGGCGGTCGTGGCGCGGACCGAGCCGGCGGCGCTGGCCGACTCGGCGCGCACGCCCGGGTTCGCGGCCGCGGCGCTGACGCTGTGCGACGAGATCGAGGCCGCGCGCGTCGACCCCGGGCGACTGGCCGCGGGCCTGCGCGCGTGGGCGGGCGACGACGCCGGCCGCGCCGCCTACGGCGCCGACATCGCCGCGCTGTACCGCGGCTACCGCGCCGCGCTCGACCGGCTCGGCCGCCCCGACCGGACGTTGTGGGCCCTCGCCGCGCTCGACGCGCTGCGCGAGACGCCGCGGCGGTGGGGCCGCACGCCGGTCTTCTTCTACGGCTTCGACGACCTCACGCCGCTGCAGCGCGAGGCGGTCGACGCGCTCGCGATCGGCGTCGACGCCGACGTGTGGGTGTCGCTGACGTTCGAGCGCGGGCGCGACGCGTTCGCGGGCCGCGCGCGGACGGTCGCCGACCTCGAGCCGCTGGCCGTCCGGCGCATCGAGATGGAGCCCGAGGACCGCTACTACGCGCCGGCCTCGCGCGCCGCGCTGCACGCGCTCGAGCGCCGGCTGTTCGAGGGCGCCGGCGACGACGGCCCGGTCGATCCGGGCGACGCGGTGCGGCTGCTGTCGGCCGGCGGGGAGCGCGCCGAGGCCGAGCTGGTCGCCGCCGAGGCGCTCGCGCTCCTGGGGGACGGCGTCCCCGCCGAGGAGATCGCGATCGTCGTGCGCTCGCTCGACGACGCGGCGCCGCTGCTGGAGAGCACGCTCAGCGCGTTCGGGGTGCCGTTCGCGCTGCGGCGCACCGTGCCCCTGGGCCGCCTGCCGGCCGGCCGGGCGCTCCTCGGGCTGCTGCGCGCGGCGCTGCTGGACGGCGCCGCCGGCGACCTGCTCGCCCACCTGCGCGCGCCCGGCGCCCGGCGCGACCCGCGGGCCGTGGACCACCTCGAGCGCGAGGTGCGCCGCACCGGCGCCGAGACGGCCGCGGCCGCGCTCGCGCTGTGGCCCCACGAGGAGCCGAGCGCGCTGGGCCGGCTGCGCGCGGCCGCCGCGCGCGGCGCCGCCGAGCTGTGCGACGCGCTCGCCGCCGAGCTCGGGCGGATGCTGGGCGGGCTGGGCGGGGCTCCGGCCGCTGCGGGCGACGGCGACGGCGCCCCGCCGGTCCCGCCGCGCCTGGACGCCGGCGCCCGCGAGCTCGCGCGCGCCGTCGAGGCCGGCCGCGCCGCGCTGGCCGAGCTCGCCGCGCTCGCGCGCGAGGCGCCCGCGCTCGCCCCCGACCCCGCCGAGCTCGCCGCCCAGCTCGCGGACGTCCCGGTCGCGGTCGGCGACCCGCCGGGCCCCGGCCGCGTCACGGTCACCGACCCGCTCGCGCTGCGCGCCCGCCGCGTCCGCGCGCTGATCCTCGCCGGCCTGCAGGAGGGCGCGTTCCCGCGGCCCGCCCGGCCCGAGCCGTTCCTGTCGGACGCCGAGCGCAAGGACCTGGCGCGCGTCTGCGGCATCGTGCTCGCCCACCACGAGGAGGCGCTCGCCGTCGAGCGCTACCTGTTCTACGCCGCCGTGTCGCGCCCGACCGAGCGGCTCGTGCTGGCCACGCGCACGGCCGACGACGACGGCGACCCGGCCATCCCGTCGTTCTTCCTCGACGACGTGCGCGACGTGCTCGGCCCGCTGCCGGTGCGCCACCGCCCGCTCGGCGCGGTCGGGTGGGACGGCCCGCCGCCGAGCCCGCGCGCGGCCGCCCGCGCCGCCGCGCACGCCGCTCCGCCGCGGCCGGCGCCGACGATCGCCCCGCTGCGCGGCGAGGCCGCGCTCGGCGCGCTGCGCGACCGGCCCGCCTGGTCGGCGTCCGCGCTGGAGAGCTGGGCCGGCTGCCCGGTGAAGTGGTTCGTCGAGCGCTACCTGAGCCTCGACGACCTCGAGCCCGCCGCCGAGCCGATCCTGCGCGGCTCGGTCGCCCACGCCGCGATGGAGCGCACGCTGCGCGAGCTGCGCGAGCGCACCGGCACCGCGAAGGTGCGCCCCGAGACGCTCGCGCAGGCGCGCGCCGTCCTCTCCGACGCGCTGGCCCAGGCCGCGGCGCGCACGCCGATGTCGGCCAGCCCGGAGCGGCTCGCCGCCGCCCGCCGGCGCCTGGAGGCCGACCTCGACCGCTACCTCGACGCCGCCGCCCACGACGGCAGCGCCTACGAGCCGCTGCACGTCGAGGTCGGCTTCGGCTTCGACGCCGGCGACGAGTACGCCGACGAGCCGACCGCGTCCGGGCCGCAGCTCCCGGCGCTGGAGCTGCAGGCGCCCGACGGGCCGCTGCGGCTGCGCGGGCGCATCGACCGCGTCGACGTCGACCCGGAGGGGCGGCGGGTGCAGGTCGTCGACTACAAGACCGGCCGCGTGTTCCCCGGCGGCCGCTGGCTGCAGGACCGCGCGTTCCAGGCCGCCGTGTACCTGAAGGCGGCCGCGGAGCACCTCGGGCTGGAGCCGGTCGGCGCGTTCTACCAGCCGCTGTCGGCCGCCGACATGCGCCGCCGCGGGCTCATCGCCGACGACGCCGACCCGGATCTCGACGTGGTCGGCACCGACCGCAAGCCGGCCGACGAGGTGCGCGCGACGCTCGACGCGGTCATCGACCTCGTGGTCGCAGCGGCCGCCGAGGCTCGCGCCGGGCGGCTGGAGCCGCGCCCGGACACGTGCACGCCCCGCAAGACGTGCGCGTACCCGGGCATCTGCCGCTGCGAGGTCGCGTGAGCATGACGCTCTTCGACCCCGACACGCTGGAGGTCCCCGAGGCGCCCGCGCCCGCCGCCGATCCCGGCGGCGCGCGGCCGTTCACGCCCGACCAGGCCGCCGCGATCGCCCAGCGCGAGCACTCGCTGCTGCTGTCGGCCGCGGCCGGCTCGGGCAAGACGTCGGTGCTCGTGGAGCGCTTCGTGCGGGCGGTGCTCGACGACGAGGTCGACCCGGCGCGGATCCTGGCGATCACGTTCACCGACAAGGCCGCCGGCGAGCTGCGCGAGCGCATCCGCCGCCGCTTCGCCGACCTCGGCACGCCGGCCGCCCGCGCGGCGGCGCGGGCCACCGAGGGCGCCTTCGTCTCGACGATCCACGGCTTCTGCTCGCGGCTGCTGCGCGCCCACCCGCTGGCGGCGGGCCTGGACCCGGGCTTCGCCGTGCTCGACGAGCCGCGGGCGCAGCGGCTGCGCGAGACCGCGTTCGCCGCGGCGCTGCGCGGCTTCCTCGACGCCGGCGGGCGCGACGCGCTCGACCTCGTGGCCGCGTACGGCGCCGACAACCTCGGGCGAGCGATCCCGGCCGTCCACGACGAGCTGCGCAGCCGCGGGCAGGCGGCGCCGCGGCTGCCCGCGGTCGCGCGCCGCCCGCCGCCCGACGCCGAGCGCACCGCGCTGGCCGCGGCCCGCGCCGCGCTGGCCGCCGAGCTGGCCGAGGCGCGCGACGGCCGCCTGGTCGACGAGGCGCGCGTCGCGCTGGATCGCTGCGAGCGCTTCCTGGAGGACGTCGACCACGGGATCGTGCCGTGGCCCGGGCGGATGCAGGCGCTCACGATCGCCTGCGGGCGCACCGCCGCGCTCGACACCCCGGCCTGCCACGCCTACGTCGAGGCGCGCGACGCCTACGAGCGCGCGTGCGCCGACCACCACGCCGCTCGCCACGTCGCGCTGCTCGACGACCTGCTCGCCCGCTTCGGCGAGGCGTACGCGCAGGCCAAGGCGGCCCGCGGCGCGCTCGACTTCGACGACCTCGAGCTGCGCGCGCGCGACCTCCTGCGCGACCACCCGGCGCTGCGCGCCGTCTGGCGCGAGCGGTTCGCGCTGATCATGGTCGACGAGTTCCAGGACACCAACCGCCGCCAGCTCGAGGTGCTCGCCGCGCTGGAGGACGACCAGCTCTTCAGCGTCGGCGACGAGTTCCAGTCGATCTACGGGTTCCGCCACGCCGACGTGTCGATCTTCCGCGAGCGCCGCGACGCGCTCGCCGCCCGAGGCCTGGCGCTGCGCCTCGACGAGAGCTTCCGCTGCGACCCCGAGATCCTCGCCGCCGTCAACGCGGCGTTCGCGCCCCGGTTCGGCGAGCACTTCGCGCCGCTGCGCTCGCCGCGCGAGCGCGCGCACGTCCCCGGCGCCGAGCCGCGCGTCGAGCTGCTCGTCACCGCCGGCGACGGGTGGGACGGGGCCGACGGCGGCGCCCCCGTCGACCTCGGCGACACGCTGCCGCCCGTCGCGGCGTGGCGGCAGGCCGAGGCGCGGCTGCTGGCCCAGCGCCTGCGCGAGCTCGTCGACGCGGGCGAGCCGCCTGGCGAGATCGCCGTGCTCGTCCGCGCGTCCGCGTCGATGCCGGTGCTCGAGCGCGCGCTCGCCGACGTCGGGCTGCCGACGCTGGCGACCGCCGGCCGCGGGTTCTGGACCCGCCAGGAGGTGCTCGACCTCATGGGCTACCTCGCGGTGCTGGCCAACCCGCTCGACGAGGTCGCGCTGCTCACCGCGCTCGGCTCGCCGCTGTGCGGGGCGAGCGCCGACACGCTCGCGCTGCTCGTCGGCGCCGCCCGCGCGCAGCGCCGCGACGTGTGGGACGTGCTGCGCGACGCGGTCCCCGGCGAGGTCGACCCCGACGACCGCGAGCGGCTGGCGCGCTTCGCCGCGTTCGCCGTCGCCGAGCGCGCCGCGCTGCCGCGGCGGCGGCTCGACGAGCTGCTGGAGCGCGCGATCGCCGCGTCGGGCTACGACGTCGCCGTGCTCGAGCTCGCGGGCGGCGCGCGGCGGCTGGCCAACGTCGACAAGCTGCTGCGGCTGGCGCGCGGCTTCGAGGCGGCCGAGGGGCGCGACCTGCGCGCGTTCGTCGACCACGCGGCGGCGCTGGAGCAGGCGCAGAAGCGCGAGCCCGAGGCGGCGGTCGAGGACCCCGACCTCGACGCGGTGCGCCTGATGACGATCCACGCCGCCAAGGGCCTGGAGTTCGGCGTCGTCGCGGTCGCCGACCTCGGCCGGCGGCCGCACGCGTCCGGGCCGCTGGTGCAGACCGACGGCGAGCGCGTCGGGCTGCGGCTGACGCTGCTCGACGGCGCCCGCGGCACGCCGGCGCTCGACTACGACGCGCTCAACGCCGAGCGCCAGGAGCGCGAGGCGGCCGAGGAGGAGCGGATCCTGTACGTGGCGCTGACGCGGGCCAAGCGGCGGCTGCTGCTCAGCGGCGGGGCGCCGCGCTTCGCGCCCCCGGGCGCCGCGCCGCTGAACTGGCTGGGGCCGGCGCTCGTGCCCGACCTCGAGCAGCGCTACGCGGCGGCGCTCGGGGGCGGGGAGGAGGACGCGCCGCCGCCCGACCCGGTCCAGACCGTGTCGCGTCCCGGCTTCGACGTGCGCGTGACGCTGTCGACCCCGGCGACGTTCGGGCGCGCGCTGCGGCCCGCGCTTGCCGCGCCCGGCGGGGGCGCGCCGGCGGCCGCGCCGCCGCCCGACCCCGCGGGACCCGCGGCGGCCGCGGCGGCGCCCGACCCCGCGCCGCCCGCGCCGGCGTCGGCGCTCAGCTACACCGCGCTGGCCGCCTACCGGCGCTGCGGCTACCGCTTCTACGTCCAGCGCGTGGTCGGCCTTCCCGACGTGCCCGCGCCGCCGGGCGCGCTCCCGGTCGGCGCGCCGGCCGCCGCCGGCGGCCTGGGCGCCCGCGTGCGCGGCGTCGTCGTCCACGCGCTGCTGGAGGAGCTCGACCTCGGCGCTCCGGCGCGCCCGCCCGACCCCGAGCGGGTGCGCGCGCTGGCGCGGCGCGAGGGCGCCCGCGCGAGCGAGGCCGACGTCGAGCACGTCGGCCGGCTCGTCGCCGCGCTGTCGGCCAGCGAGCCGGGGCGCCGGCTGGCCGCCGCGCGGCGGCTGCGGCGAGAGCACGAGTTCGCGGTCACGCTCGACGACGAGCTGCTGGTCGGCGTCATCGACGCGCTGGCGGTCGAGCCCGACGGGAGCTGGCTCGTCGTCGACTTCAAGACCGACCGCCTCGACGATCCGGATGCCGACCTGGAGGCGCTGGTCGACCGCGACTACGGGATCCAGCGCGACCTGTACGCGCTCGCGGCGATCCGCGCCGGCGCGCCGCGGGTCGAGGTCGTCCACCTGTTCCTGGAGCGCCCCGGCGAACCGGCGTCCGCGACGTTCGCCGCTGCCGACGCGGCGGAGCTGGAGACGCGCGTGCGGGCGCTCACGGGACCGCTGGCGCGCGGGGAGTACCCGCTCACGCCCCATCCGCACGCGGCGCTGTGCGGGACGTGCCCGGCGCGCGGCGGCCCGTGCCCCTATCCGGACGAGCTCACGCTCCGCCCGGACGGGCACGGGCCGCCCGCATTCACCTGACGGTGCCGCGGCGGCCCCAGCCGCCGAGTCCGGTGCCGACCCCGGCGACCAGGACGAGGATCGCGGCGACGATCCCGACGATCACGGGCAGGCCCAGCGCGGTGCACAGCCAGTACACGAGCGCCGCGACGAGCACGGCGATCAGAATGCCGATCATGTGGTGGTCATCCCTCCTGTTCGGAACGGTGGCCCTTGCTATCCCACACCGCCGCTCGGTAATCGACCGAACGGTCAGGGACGCAGCAGCTCGTGGCCGTCGCTGACGGCCTGGGCGACGGCGACGACCGTCGCGCTGCGCGAGCGGGCGTGCGCGCGCAGCCGCTCGAACGCCTCGCGCTCGCCGATCCCGTGGCGCTCCATGAGGATGCCCTTGGCGCGCTCGATCAGCGCGCGGCGCGCGAGCGCGGTCTCGAGCTGCTCGACCTGCTCGGCCAGCGCGCGCCGCTCCGCGCAGCGGCGGACCGCGACCTCGATCGCCTGCTGGACGGCCTCGGGCCGCTCGCTCGTCGCGATCGCGTCGATCCCCCGGTCGGCGGCGGCGGTCGCGAAGTCGGGATCCGGGCCGTTGAGCAGCGCGATCACCGGCCCGCCGGCGTACTCGGAGATCTCCTCGATGAGGTCGAGCGCATGCTCGACGTCGTCGTGGAGGACCACCACGGCGAGGTCCGGCTCGTCGGCGGCGATGCGCTCGGCGGCCTCCGCCACGCCGACGGCGCAGCCGGTCACCTCGTGCCCGAGCCCCTCCAGCAGCGCGGTCGTCGACCGCAGCGCGTCGCGGTCCTCGTCGGCCGCGAGCACGCGCAGGCCACCGGCGGTCTCGGGGTTTCGGCCCATGGTGTCGATAGGATTCCATGCGAGTCGGCCCAGCACCCCGTCGAGCTCGCGTCCCGCCCGCCCCAGTTACCGGCGGTCCTCTTCACGGCACACGAGGTGCTCCCATCCGCAGAATCGACGCCGTACCCCTCTCGCAGCGCGAGAAGCCCGAGCTCTTCGCGCGCGCGCAGGCGGGGGACCGGACGGCGCAGCAGCAGCTCACCGAGCGGTTCCTGCCGCTGGCGCGCCAGCTCGCCCGGCGCTACCAGGGCGGCGACGAGCCGCTCGACGACCTCGTGCAGGTCGCGGCGGTCGGCCTGCTGAAGGCGATCGACCGCTTCGACCCGTCCCGGGGGATCGCGTTCTCGAGCTACGCCGTGCCCACGATCCTGGGGGAGCTCAAGCGCCACTTCCGCGACCGCACGTGGTCGATGCGGGTGCCGCGGGACCTGCAGGAGCTGTCGCTGCGCATCGACCGCACGGTCGAGCAGCTCTCGCGCGACCTGCACCGGGCGCCGTCGGTGGGGGAGCTGGCGACGGCGATCGGGGCGAGCGAGGAGCAGGTGCTGGAGGCGCTGGAGGCGGGCGCCAACTACCGCGCCGCGTCGCTGCACGCGCCGCGCATCGGCGACGAGGCCGACGGCGAGACGCTCGGCGACGCGCTCGGGAGCGACGACGCCGCCTTCGGTCTGGCCGAGGACCGCGCGACGCTCGAGCGGCTGCTGCGCACCGTGTCGCCGCGCGAGCGCGAGGTGCTGCGCCTGCGGTTCGCCGAGGACCTGACGCAGGCCGAGATCGGCGAGCGGATCGGCGTCTCGCAGATGCAGGTCTCGCGGATCATCCGCCAGGCCCTCTCCCGCCTGCGGGCGGTCGCCGTGCCTGACGGCTGACCGGTCGGGGTAGGACGGCGGCGTGACCAAGACCGCAGCCATCCTGGACATCGACGGCACGCTCGTCGACACCAACTACCAGCACGCGATCGCCTGGTACATGGCGTTCCGCCAGCACGACGTCCGCCTGCCCGTGTGGCGCATCCACCGCCACATCGGCATGGGCGGCGACCAGCTCGTCGCCGCGCTCGCCGGCGAGGACGTCGAGGAGGAGCTCGGCGACGACATCCGCTCGGCCGAGAAGGCCCTGTACCTGTCGATGATCCAGACGACCCAGCCCCTGGAGGGCGCGCGCGACCTGATCGCCGACCTCCGGGACCAGGGCCGCCAGGTCGTGCTCGCCTCCTCGGCCAAGGCGCAGGAGGTCGAGCACTACCTCGACCTGCTCGACGCGCGCGAGCTCGTCGACGGGTGGACGACCTCGGCCGACGTCGAGGCGACCAAGCCCGAGCCCGACCTCGTGGAGGCGGCGCTCGAGAAGCTCGGCACGCGCGATGCCGTGATGGTCGGCGACACGCCGTGGGACGTCGAGGCGGCCCGGCGGGCGGGCATCGAGACCGTCGCGGTGCTCACCGGCGGGTTCTCCGAGCAGGAGCTGCGCGAGGCGGGCGCCGCCGCGGTGTTCGACTCGATCGTCGCGCTGCGCGAGGGCGTCGGCGACACCCCGCTGGGGTAACCGGCGCACATGGAGGTCCCCGACATCACCACCCCGCCGGAGGTGCCCCAGCCGGCCGAGCCGGGCACCCCGCCCGAGCCGGTGACCCCGGCCGTGCCCGACGCGCCGGTGACGCCGGCGGTGCCCGACGAGCCCGTGCAGCCGATCGAGCCCGACCCCGAGCCGGAGCCCGAGCCCCGGTAGGGCGCCGTGCGCTTCGTCTTCGGGCTCTACGTCGTCACGATCGCCGCCGGACTGGCGTACTTCCTCGTCATCGGGCTCGGGCACCACTGACGTGCGCCGGTTCCTGCGCGAGAACTCGCTGTCGCTGGTGTTCTTCGCGCTCTTCGCCGGCGCGCTGATCGGCGACGCGTTCGCGGGCTGGAAGGCGTTCAACGCCGACGCGGTCGCCCACTCCGAGGCGACGATCGGCTTCTGGCGCTACGTGACGACGTCGGACTTCGGGCGCAACGTGCTCGAGAACTGGCAGTCGGAGTACCTGCAGTTCACGCTCTACATCTTCCTCACGGTCTGGCTGCTGCAGAAGGGCTCCAACGAGTCCAAGGAGCTGGAGCGGGCCGGGCTGGAGAGCGACCGCGAGCAGCGCCTGGGCGCGCACGCGACCGCGTCGTCGCCGCGGTGGGCGCGCGCCGGCGGCTGGCGCACGGGCCTGTACGCGAACTCGCTCGTGCTCGTGATGGCGGTGATCTGGATCGGCTCGTGGGCCGGCCAGTCCGTCACCGGCTGGAGCGCCTACAACAGCGACCAGCTCGCCCACGGCGACGGCCCGCTGTCGTGGTGGCAGTACGTGGGGACCGCGCAGTTCTGGGAGGAGACGCTCCAGAACTGGCAGTCGGAGTTCCTCGCCGTCGGGACGATGGTCGTCTTCTCGATCTACCTGCGCCAGCGCGGGTCGCCGGAGTCCAAGCCGGTCGGCGACCCGCACTACGAGACGGCCTCGGAAGGCTAGGCCTTGCCCTCCGCCTCGTACTCGCGCAGGAAGCCCTCGAACAGGCGCCGGTGGCCCTCCTCGTCGGCGAGGATCGCGATGACCATGTCGTTGGTGACGGGGTCGACGCCCTCGGTCGCCTCGATGATCTGGTTGTAGTAGGCGATCGCGCCGGTCTCGGCCTCGATCACGCCGCGGATCACGTGGACGATGTCGGTCTGGTGCTCGGGCGGCTGCAGGTAGGTCTGCTCGGCGTGGAACTCCAGCGAGCCCGGCACCACCCCGTAGAGCTCCTTGATGCGGTTGGCGAACTGCTGCGCGTGCCCGAGCTCCTCCTGGATGTCCCCGCGCAGGGACTCGATGATCTCCTGGGCACGCACGCCGTCGGGGTTGACGGAGTTGGCGATGTAGCTCATCACCGTCTCGATCTCCATCCAGTACGCCTTCTTGAGCATCTCGATGATCTGCTCGCGCTCGGCGCGGTTGGCCTCGGCCAGGATGCCGTGCGTGTCGCTCGTGACTGCCATTCGGTACGTCCTCCGTGCAAGGGTGGGTTTTCGGCGGCGCCTCGCCCTGGGTAATCCCCCCTGCACCCGTTTCCGAAGCGCACCGAAGGGACCTGACACGACATGGCCGATGAGCTGAAGGGCAAGCGGATCGCGATCCTCGTCGCCAACGAGGGCATCGAGCAGATCGAGCTGACCGAGCCGCGCACGGCGCTCGAGCAGGCCGGCGCGCAGGTGGACCTGATCGCCCCCGAGGCGGGCACCGTCCAGGCGTTCGACCATCTCGACAAGGCCGACACGTTCCCCGTCGACCGCACCACGCAGGAGGCGAGCGCCGACGACTACGACGGCCTCATGCTCCCGGGCGGCGTCGCCAACCCCGACACCCTGCGCATGCACGAGGACGCCGTCGCGCTCGTCGCCGACTTCGTCAACGCCGGCAAGCCGATCGCCGCGATCTGCCACGCGCCGTGGACGCTCGTGCAGGCCGACGCGGTCCGCGGCCGCACGCTGACGAGCTGGCCGTCGCTGCAGACCGACATCCGCAACGCCGGCGGCACCTGGGTCGACGAGGAGGTCGTCGTCGACGCCGGCCTCGTCACCAGCCGCGGCCCAGACGACCTGCCGGCCTTCAACGCGAAGATGATCGAGGAGCTCGCCGAGGGCGCCCACGAGGTGCACGAGCGCGCCGAGCCCGCGCGCTTCGAGAAGAGCGCGATCCTCTCCTGACCGAAATCCTGCGCGCGCGGCGTCGCGGATCGGGTATCACTGCAAGCCCATGCCGCGCGCGATCTGGACCGGCGCCATCTCGTTCGGGCTCGTCACCGTGCCCGTCCGGCTCTACAGCGCCGTGAACCGCAAGACCGTCCGCTTCAACCAGCTCGACGCCTCCGACAACGGGCGCATCGCGCAGAAGCGCATCAACCCGCGCACCGGCGAGGAGGTGCCCTACGAGCGGATCGTCAAGGGCTACGAGATCGCCCCGGACTCCTACGTGGTGATCACGAACGAGGAGCTCGACTCGCTCGAGCCCGAGA
Organism: Capillimicrobium sp.; assembly: GCA_035565675.1. Taxonomy (GTDB): domain Bacteria; phylum Actinomycetota; class Thermoleophilia; order Solirubrobacterales; family Solirubrobacteraceae; genus Capillimicrobium. The sequence continues at coordinate 15,965 of DATMSA010000104.1, forward strand.
AGACCCGCACGATCGACATCGAGGACTTCGTCGACGAGTCCGAGATCGACCCGATCTTCTACGACCACCCGTACTACCTCGCGCCCGGCCCCGGCGGCGCCAAGCCCTACCGGCTGCTGCTGGAGGCGATGCGCGAGACCGGCAAGGTCGCGATCGCCCGGGTCGTGATCCGCTCCAAGGAGAGCCTCGTCGCGATCCGCCCCTCCGGCGACGTGCTGGAGATGTCGACGATGCTGTTCGCCGACGAGGTGTCCGACCCGTCGCGCATCGAGGAGATGCCCGACGCCGACGAGGTCAAGACGACCGACAAGGAGCTGGCGATCGCCAAGCAGCTCGTCGAGTCGCTCGCCGGCCCGTTCGAGCCCGAGAAGTACCACGACGAGTACCGCGAGCAGATCCTCTCGCTCATCGAGCGCAAGGCCGCCGGCGAGGAGGTCGTCGTGCAGGAGACGCCCGAGGAGGAGCCCGCCGAGGTGCCCGACCTCATGGCCGCGCTGCAGGCCAGCCTCGACGCGGTCCGCGGCGAGACCGGTGGGACCACGTCCTCGTCGGGTCGCAAGAAGGCGCCGGCCAAGCCGCGTCAGAAGGCGGCCTCGAAGGGGTAGGGAGGGGCGGCCACGATGGCCGTCGCCACCACGAAGCCCTCCCGCGCGCGCCTGCGCCGCTCCGACCTGACCGTCCCCGGCCTCACCCGCCGGCGGCGCGGCCGCGGGTTCACCTACCTGGACTGCGACGGCGAGCCGGTGCGCGACGAGGAGGTGCTGGCGCGCATCCAGGAGCTGGCGATCCCGCCGGCCTGGAAGGACGTGTGGATCTGCCCGTACCCGGGCGGCCACATCCAGGCGACCGGCATCGACGCCGCCGGCCGCAAGCAGTACCTGTACCACCCGCGCTGGCGCGCCCGGCGCGACCAGGAGAAGTTCGACGAGATGCTCGACTTCGCGCGCGCCCTGCCGCGGATGCGCGAGCGTGTCGAGCGCGACCTCGAGGACCGCGACGACCTCGGCCGAGAGCGGGTGCTGGCGTGCGCGGTGCGGCTGCTCGACCGCGGCTTCTTCCGCATCGGCTCCGAGGACTACGCGGTCACCAACGAGACCTACGGCCTGGCCACGATGCGCCGCGACCACGTGACGGTCGATGCCACCACGGTCTCCTTCGACTATCCCGCCAAGCACGGCAAGCGGCGCGTGCAGTCGGTCGTCGACCCGGAGGTCGCGGTCGTCGTCCAGACGCTCAAGCGCCGCCGCTCGGGCGGCGACGAGCTGCTCGCCTACAAGCGCGGTCGCCGCTGGGTCGACGTCAAGTCCGCCGACATCAACGCCTACGTCAAGGAGGCGACCGGCTCGGACTTCTCCGCCAAGGACTTCCGCACGTGGGGCGCGACGGTCCTGGCGGCCGTGGCGGTCGCGGTCTCCGGCGGCGCGGCGGAGACGAAGACGGCGCGCAGGCGGGCGGTCGTCCGGGCCGTCAAGGAGGTCGCCTTCTACCTTGGGAACACCCCCGCGGTGGCGCGCGCCTCCTACATCGATCCGCGCGTGTTCGACCGCTACCAGGACGGCCTCACGATCGCCGGCGTCCTGGAGGAGCTCGGAGCCGAGCCGGGCGACACGGCGATCCAGGGCCCCGTGGAGGCCGCGGTCATCGATCTGATCGAGGGCCACGAGAGCGCCGCGATCGTGCGCAACGGCAGCGTCCTCTAGAACGTCATTCGGGATGGTCGTCATACAAACTGGCGACAGGATCTGCAACAATCCGCCGCGCGGGAGGCCGCCGGCGTGTGGGAGCGTCGGACGCGGTCCTTCTCGGAGTCACGATCACGGATGACCGGCGCCGTGTAGGCCGTCGCACCGATCGAACCCAATCCGCCGTCGCCTCGAAACGCGACGCGATACGCGGGAGAGAGAGCAGGGGGTTCGAAACGGATGCAGGGCGAACGAAGCGCCCACCCCGGCGAGGGGGAGCCCGACGCGGAGGGGACCGTCACGGTCGCCGACGCGCCACAGGAGACCCGCTTCGCCAGACCACAGGAGGCCGACGCGCGCCGTGACGCGCCCGGCGCGGGGTTCATCACCCTGCGCGGGGTCACCAAGCGCTACGTCTCGCGCGTCAAATCGACGCTGGCGCTCGACGAGATCGACCTCGACATCCGCCGCGAGGAGTTCGTGGCCCTCGTCGGGCAGTCCGGGTGCGGCAAGACGACGATGCTGCGCATCCTCGCCGGCCTGATCAAGCCGTCCAGCGGCGAGGTCACGGTCGCCGGCCAGCCCCTGTGGCGCGGCGACCGGCGCGAGGACGACGCGCTCGCCAAGCTCGGCCTGGTCTTCCAGGACGCCAACCTGTTCCCCTGGTACTCGGTCGAGGAGAACATCGCGCTGCCGCTGCGGCTGCGCAAGGTCGACAAGCGCGAGCGCCTGCGCCGCGCCCACGAGCTCGCCGAGCTGGTCGGGCTGAAGGGCTTCGAGCGCGCGCTGCCGCGCGAGCTGTCGGGCGGCATGCGCCAGCGCGTCGCGATCGCGCGCTCGCTCAGCTACCACCCCGAGATCCTGCTGATGGACGAGCCGTTCGGGGCGCTCGACGCGATGACGCGCGACAAGATGAACCTCGAGCTGTCGCGGATCGCGAAGGCCACGAGCGCCACCGTCGTGTTCGTGACCCACTCGATCGGCGAGGCCGTGTTCCTGGCCGACCGGGTCGTGCTGCTGTCCGCCCGGCCGGGGCGGATCAAGTCGATCACCGAGGTCGACATCCCGCGGCCGCGGTCGCTGGACGCCACGACGACGCCCGACTTCCAGGAGAAGGTCCTCACGCTGCGCCACCAGCTCGCCGAGGACGAGGAGCGCCTGGCCCGCGGCGGGGGGGTGGAGTCGTGAGCCCCACGATGCGCCGCCTGCTCCCGTGGATCAGCACGGCGCTGTCGGTCGTCGCGCTGATCGTGATCTGGAAGCTCGTGATCGCGATCTTCGACGTGTCGCCCTACGTGCTGCCCCAGCCCGAGGACGTGCTCGTGGGCATGCGCGACCTGGCCGAGTCCAACGGCTTCTGGACCGACGTGCAGGTGACGCTCACCGAGACGCTCGTCGGCTTCGGCATCGCGCTGGTGCTCGGCGTCGGCCTGGGCACGCTGCTCGGCCGCGTCGTGTGGCTCGAGCAGGCGCTGCGGCCCGTGATCGTGGCCTCGCAGGTCGTCCCGAAGGTGGCGCTGATCCCGCTGTTCATCATCTGGTTCGGCTTCGGGATCACGTCGAAGATCATCATCGTCGCGCTGCTGGCCTTCTTCCCGATCCTGCTGAACGTGATCCTCGGGGTGCGCTCCGTCGACACGGGCCAGCGGGACGTGATGCGCAGCCTGAACGCGTCGCGGTGGTCGACGTTCTGGCGCCTGGAGTACCACAGCACGCTGCCGTACGTGCTCGCCGGCATGGAGGTCGGCATCGTGTTCGCCGTCGTGGGCGCCGTCGTCGGCGAGTACCTCGGCGGCGACGAGGGGCTCGGCTACCGCATCGTCACGAGCCTCAACGCGCTGGACTCGGAGCGGCTGTTCGCCGTGATCCTGGTCCTGACGCTGATCGGCTTCCTGCTGTACCTGGTCGTGGTCGGGCTCAAGCGCCTGCTGATCCCGTGGCACGACTCGTCGCTGTCGTCCCAGCCGAGCACATGAGCCGGCGCGCACCCGTACGAGGAGGAGAGACCCGAATGCTCGACCACGACCGCCTGACGAGACGCCGCTTCATGGGCAACGCCGCCGCCACGGTGGCGGGGCTCGGCGGCGCGAGCGTCCTGCTGTCGGCCTGCGGTGACGACGACGAGGGCAGCGCCACCGCCGGCAGCACGTCGCCGCAGGCGGCCAGCCTGACCGTCGTCAACATCCTGCCGCCCCAGCTCGGCTACGCGGCCGAGTACATCGCCGACATCGACGGCCACTTCGAGCGCGAGGGCGTGAAGGTCTCGGTGGAGACCGCGCGCGGCTCGGCGCCGGCGATCCAGTCGGTGCTGAGCGGCAAGGCGCTGATCTCGCGCGTCGGCATGCTCGAGTCGCTGATCCACATCGCCAACGAGGGCGCGCCGATCGTCAACGTCGGGCAGCAGACCCGCGTGTCCCCGCTGGCGATCGTGTCCTCGCCGGACAACCCGCTGCGCGAGCCCGAGCAGCTTCGCGGGCAGACGATCGGGATCCCATCCGAGGGCGGCACCAGCGAGAACACGCTCAACATCCTCATCTCGCAGGCGGGGATGACCGAGGACGACGTGCCGCGGCAGGTGACCGGCTTCTCGCCGGGCACGTACGAGCTGATCCGCAACGGGCGCATCGACGGCTTCATCATCGGCGCGACCCAGATCGCGCAGATGGAGGCCGCGATCCCGGAGGCCGTGTTCCTGCGGACCGCCGACCACGTGACCGACGGCGAGATCTACATCACCTCGG